>CAUCXP010000015.1 GCA_958446785.1 uncultured Collinsella sp.
TACTATAACGAGCGTAATCCCGAGGATTATATCCAAATCCCGTGGGACGAGGTCGACTATATTGCCGCCGAGGTTTTGCGCGGCACCAAGAAGATTACGCGTTTTGCCATCTTTACCAAAGAGAATGGCCACTTTACGTTTTCGACGCGCAATGACAAGGAAACGCTTCGCGCGGTGCGTAAGTACATTGACGAGGACAAGCTCGTTCGTTCGCCCGACTTTATCGATGTGACGGCCAAGGGCGCCAAGAGCATCCCCTCCGTCATCAAGAACCTTTTCCACAAAGGCAACTAGCCATTAAAGAGCGCCCCCCTAAAGTGGGACGCGGTTTCCCATGAGGCTCGATCGGGAAAGTGCATCCCGGTTCGAGTGCCGATTGCGGGATGTAGTTTCCGGAACGGGCCCGTTTGGGAAACCGTGTCCCGTTTCGAGTCAAAATTCTGGGACACAGTTTCCCAGCGAGGTCCCATGGGGAAAGTCTGACCCAGAATTTGCCTGGATAGTGGGACGCACTTTCCGGAGGGCTGTTCCACCGCAACTTCGAAGAGTGGCTACACGCTGCATCACAACGTGTAAATCTGCTACACTAGTACAACATGCCTCCGTAGCTCAGGGGATAGAGCACCGCTCTCCTAAAGCGGGTGTCGACGGTTCGAATCCGCCCGGGGGCACCAGAAAAATCGCAGGTCAGGAGTTAATTTTGCTTCTGACCTGTTCTGGTTTTAGGGTTAAGAACTGCTTTTGTTTGTAAATCTGGTAAGTAAATAATTTAACTTACCGAGTTTTCCACTGAAAACAGGAAATCACCATTTTGGGGATAAAAAGTTTTCAACAGCCGTTAGTCGGTTCCATTTTGGTGAAGCGCTTCCTCAATTTGGGTAAAAAATTTCACCATTTTGATGATTCGGCTGCTTTGAGTTTTTGATAAAAATGCCTGTTCAGAAGCTTGCGCTATACCCATTTTGGTGAAACCAATTAATAGAGAAATATACTATAAAGATATAGGGACGGCGATGCCGTCCTCTTCGCTCGCGAAGCTCGCTGCGCGGCCACGTACCGTGTCCTTGCCGCCGGCTGTGCCGTCGATTGATTCGCTCACTGCGTTCGCTGATTGATTGATGGACTAATCCGTTTTCTCAGTCACACCAGTCATGAGTGCAGCGATTGTCATGTCGAATCCGTTAGCAATTTTACAGAGGTTAGAAAGACTGACATTTCTTCGTCCGACCTCTATCGAGGCGTAGTAAGACCTGTCCATGCCGATGCGATTCGCAAATTGTACTTGAGAGTAACCAGACTTTGATTTTAATTCTTTGCAGCGTAGACCAAAGGATCGTTGTAGCGGCGAGATATCCATAACAAAAAGAGTCATGGATTGTTGTATAAAAGCCAACGGACTATATACAACAATCCCAGTTAAGGCGCATAATTATCTCTATTGGAAAGCACTCTGATGCCCAGTCGGATAGGGCACGGAAAAGGAATGGAACAGCACAATGACTCAGGGAAAGCATTTCGCTGCCGGTGGCGATCACTTCGCCGCGCTGCCAAGCAAAAAGATTCACGCCCCGAAGGGGATCGCGCGTCTGACCGTCACCGCGGCGACCATGGCCGCCATGACCGGATCGAGCCTCATCTCACCGTTCGCGGCATTCGCCCAGACCGGTGACGGGGGCACGCAGCACCCCGCCGTGATGTCGCCGATCGCTGCCCATGCCGGCGCGGCATCCGGTACCGGTGCGAAATCCGCCGCACAGACCATCGCGGACCTGCAGAAGGCGGTCGACGAGGCGAAGGCGAAGGAAGACGCCGCCAAGGCATCCTACGATGAGGCCGCCGGCCCCTACAACGAGGCGGCTTCCGCCCGCGACCAGGCCAAGGCATCCTACGATTCGGCAGTCAGCGCCGGCACGGCAGCCGACCGAGCGGCGATGGACGAGTACGCCCGTCAGGTCGCGGAGGGCAAGGACGCCGCCGATGCCGCCGGCAAGGACCTCGAGCAGGCGAAGGCGGGTCTCGCAGACGCCAAGGCGGATGCATCCGAGAAGGACGAAGCGTACCAGTCCGCCCTCAAGGCGGCCCAGGATGCCAAGGACGCCCTCGATAAAGCCAAGGCAGATGCCGTAGGCGCCACCCCGGAGGCAATCAGTGCCGCCGAGCAGGCGGTACGCGACGCCACGGATGCCGTGAGCAGGGCACAGGCCGAACTCGACAACGCCAACGCGACGCTTGCCGATGCCCAGTCCAAGCTGGTTGCGGCCCAGTCTGCAAAGGATGCCGCCGATTCTGTCCTCGCCGCAGCCCAGCAGAACAAGGACACGGCGGATGCGAAGGCCGCAGCCGCCAGCGCCGCCTACGAGAAGGCGAAAGCAGACCTCGCCGCAGCGGAGGCCGGTGCGAGCGGTCCAGAGTATGATGCGGCAAAACAGAAGGTCGCGGACGCAGAGGCAGCCCTCGCTGTCGCACGAGCGGCACAGTCCCAGTGCGAGTCCGAGCTCGAGCAGGCACAGTCCGCTGCGGCAACGGCACAAGCCGACCTGAATGATGCCCAGACGGCTCTCTCCGTAAAGCAGCAGGCCGCGGCCGATGCCGAATCCGGTGTGAACGCCGCCCAGTCCGCTCTCGATGCCGCGAACGCCGACCTCGATGCGGCCAAGCAGGCGAATGCCGACGCCGTCGCCAAGCTGGACGCCGCGAAGCAGGCTGTCAAGGACGCCGAGTCCGCCAAGGCAGCCGCCGACGTAGAGCTTGCGAACGCCAAGGCCGCAAAGGATACCGCAGACGCCGCCGTGACCGCCGCGCAGCAGAAGGTCGACGAGGCACAGGCGAAACTCGATTCCGCCGACGCGCAGCTCAAGCAGGGAGCCATCGGCTTCTTCCGTGCCATGGGTGCCGATTCAGCCATCGAGATCATCCAGAACTGCACATACAAGGACTACACCGAGGTGGGGAACAGCCTCGACGCGACCAGTCTCGACAACATGCTCGCGGCAATCCCGTACATGAAGTCCATCAACGAGTACCGCAAGTCCGTCGGTCTCTCTGAGCTCCAGGTCACGTACAAGCTCATTGCGGCGGCGATTGCCAACGCGAACTATTCCGATGTCAAGTTTGGGCATTCCATGCAGTTTGATACGAGCGAAAACCTCGCATGGAACTATGGAACCGATCCGAAACCGCAGTGGGTGGACCAAGAAAAGGCTTTCTTCGATCAGGCGGTTCAGGAGCTCTATGGCGTCACCGGTCTAATCGGTAAGGATGCCGTAGACTTCTACAAGTCGCATAGTGGGATTGAATCCTATGTCAACCAGCATTTTAAGGTTGCCGGATATCCCGCAACTGTCGGTCACTACCTGCATGTCATCAGCCCTGAAATCGGCTATATGGGCATGGCGGTCTGCAGCAAGGGAACCATGAACGGCTGGAAGACCGACAGCTTCGATACCGCAAACCTGGGTTGGGCAGGCTCCGGTTGGAACATGAACCCCATGCCCGTCGACGAGTACGAGCAGAAGTTGACCTCCTACATCGACGGTCTCAAGAACGCCAAGAGCGCGCTCGACGCAGCCAAGACCAATCTCGCATCCAAGAAGCAGGCAGCCGCCGGCGCCGCCGCAACCGTTCAGCAGAAGCAGGTCGCAGCGGATTCCGCACGGGCAGGTGTCGATGCCGCAAAGCAGGGTGTTGCCGATGCCCAGCGTGCCGTCGATGCCGCAAAGGCTGATCTCGCATCCAAGCAGCAGGGCGTCACGGATGCCCAGACCGAGCTTAATGCGGCGAAATCGGACCTCGATGCCGCCAACGCGGCAGTCGATACGGCAAAGTCGACCGTCCAGCAGAAACAGGTCGCCTTTGATGCCGCCAACGCAGCCGTAACGGCCGCACAGACCAAGCTGGATTCCGCCAAGGCGGACACCGAGGCCAAGCAGCAGGACGTCACGGTTGCGAACGCCGATCTCGCGAAGTTCTTCCAGGACGTCGCCGACGCCAAGAAGGCGCTCGATACAGCAAAGAGCGTCCATGACGCGGCGGCAGCCGATCAGGTCGAGAAGGCGACCGTCCTCGCCGCCGCCGAGCAAAAGGCGGACGCCACCGCACGCGCCCTCGCGGATGCCCAGCGTGCCGTCGATGCCGCAAAGGCCGACACCGGCGTTGCCGCCGACAGGCTTACCGGCTCCCAGACCAATCTCGAGGACGCACAGTCGAACCTCGACATCCTCACCGATCTTGCCGCGAAGCTCGCAGAGGCACAGCAGCGCGAGCAGGATGCAGTAAAGGCCGTCAATGACACCAAGGCCGCGCTCGATGCCGCGAAGGCGGATACCATCGCCGCCGAGTCCCTGGTCTCCGCCGCCGAACAGGCAAAGGCACAGGCAGACGCCAAGCTGTCGAAGCTGAACTCCATCGACGCCGGTGCGGCGGTCGCTTCCGGCCATGATGTGAACGCGGATGACGCCCTCAACGCGCTTTTCGCCGCAGCAGTCGAGGCACGTGCCAAGGTCGCGCCCGCCAAGGCCATCCTGGACGAGAAGCAGACCGCGGTGGACGAGCTCCAGCCCGGCTATGATGCGGCACTCGCCGCCTACGAGTTGGCGAAGTCCGACCGCATCGCGGCAGAGCAGGAGCTTTCCGCCGAGATCGCCCGTCAGGAGGCGGAGGAGGCCGCAAAGAAGCAGGCGGCATACAGCCCGAAGCACCTCGCCGGCACGGAGACCGCCCAGTCCGGTAGCCTCGCCCAGACCGGCGACCGCGCGGGCCTCATCGGGGAGACGTTCGCCATCGGCGGTACCGTCCTCGTGGCGACCGGCGTCTTCCTCGACCGGAAGAAACGCCGCGAGCAGATGTAAAAGCGAGCCGGGCGTTGGATATCGGCTAGTGTCCAACGCCCGGTTTCACGGACGGGGAGATCGGTGTGAGAACAAAGGCTATTATCGTTGCGCTTCTGGTGTGCCTTTCGGCACCTCAACTTGGATGTGCCAGCATTGCAAAGCAAGGAAGCGGCTCTGCGGAAAGGGCCGCCACAGCGGTAAAGAATAAAGACAAAAAGAAGCCAAGCGAAGAAAAGGCGACGCAAACCTCTGGAACCAAGTCCGAGGAGAAGAAAGAATCCGACGACAAGGACCAGAAGTCCGATGACTCCAAGAAGGAGGATAACAAGTCTTCCGATTCCTCGAAGTCGGACAACAAGGGCGATTCCTCCCAGTCCAAGCAGAATTCCGGCAATTCGCAGAGTTCCGGCAGCAACAATTCCTCTTCCAACGGCGGCAGCCAGAAGAAGTGGGTTGCCGAGCAGGGCCACTGGGAGACAGACTATGGACAGGTTTGGGTTTCCAACTGGGTTTACACGACACACCCCCGCTATTGGGTAAACCACGGTGGTACTATGGTAGGGCCCTTCGATTCATCCGATGCCGCCTATGCTTGGATTATTAACGATGGCGAAAACGGCGGCATCGGCGGGTCTGTCGTAAACGACTCCTATGAAACGAAAGAGGATCAGGGACATTATGAACAGCAGGCTACGGGACAGCATTGGGTTGTCGACGTCGCCGGCCACTGGGAGTAATGTGCATCGTTCCTCTCCTCTTACATTCGGTAAATATTTATTTATTTGTGGGCGGCCGGTTCGGCCGCCTTTTTTAGACGACAAGTCTGGGAGCAAACGATAGGAAAGCAATCAAACGAGAGGCCGTTCCAAAAGAATTCGGCGGTGCCGGATGCTTCGGGCAAAACCTTCCGCAAATCGGTAAGGTCTTCCATCGACTTGCTCCAGCCCTCGCCCGGAGTCCGCTACAGCGAATTTCTAACACTCAGCATCCTTCGCGTTAAAAATTCGCTTCCGCTCACGGTCTCCGCTGACACTACGACACCGCGAAGCCTTTCGCTCGAAACGAGGCCTCTCATTTCGTGTCTACGCTACGCTTCGCCCAATCGCCGTCCCGGTGATTGCAAGATTGGTGTTGGGCTAGATAAATGGGGCCATACTCGCCCCTTTATCTGCCAACACATCTTGTTTAACACCTCACACGGCGATAAAGTTAGAAATGAAGTTCGCCTTCATTTCTCTAAGGGAAGCGACGGCGTCACTTCAAAAATCGGCGCGACGTCAGTCGCTCCTAAAAAGGAAAGCAATCTCATATCGGTTTTGAATCGGTGGCCTCACCGATTCGCTCTGCTTTCCTGGGGGCATGAATGATGAGTTGCAAACGTCCGCACACCGTTAAGGCGACACTCACTTCTGAAGAATACGAAACGCTTTCCGCTTTGGCAGAAAAGGCGGGCATGACGAAAGCCGAATTCATTCGCTATGCACTGATTCATTGGAATGAATCGTTCGATGATCTAGTCATTTCCAAAAATAAGAACGGTGGCCGTAGCAAAAAGCTGCAAACCGTTTCAGAGGATTCGAACGAAAAGCGCTCGGAGGTTATTTACGTCAAAGTCACCGATGGCGAGCACGAGGCGATTCGCAAGCAGGCGGATGCGCTCGGCACGACCGTCAGTGCGTATGCCCGCCGCGTGATGCTGGCCGGGAAAATCGAGATGATCGATTTCGATATGAGCCAGGTCGCAAAAATCTATCACGAGCTGTATCGCGAGGGGACGAACCTCAACCAGCTGATGTATTTTGTGAATGCGCAAGGTCTTCCGGCCTACAACGAGAAGGCGGTTTTCCGAACGCTTGAAAAGGTTTACCAAAATGCCCGTAAAGTCACTCTCTTCATCGAAGAGCTCGAACAGCGCTATTTCACCGATGGCGGTGAGCTCGATGACCGTCGTTAAGCAGAAAGGTGTTTCGTCCGAGCGCTACGCGAAGCACCTGCGCAAGTACATTAACGGAAAGAATGCTTTGGCCCGCGGCGGCTGGAACCTCGCGAACGGAAAGCACTGGTTTTCCGAAATGGCTATGACGCGGAAGATGTTCCATCACGACAGGCCCGCGCGTGCCGGCGCGAAGAACATAACGATGCTTCATCAGATTCTCGCGTTTCTGCCCGAGGAGTGCAGCTGCAACGGAGGCAAGATGACCCCCGATGCGTGTATGGCCTACGCGGAGCAATGGCTTGCGAAACACTACCCGCATCAACAAGTGATTGTCGCGTTGCATGAGGAAAGCGATAAGGCGGGAAAACGCTACGCGGTTCATATGGCGATTAACCGCACGGATCTTTTGACGGGTAAGCGTTGCGAGACGGGCGGGCGTCGCGGAAAGTACGAACGCGCTGCGTGGGTTCGTGAAATGGACGAGGCCTGGAATCTCGCTCAGCTCGAAAAGGGAAAGAAGAACTCGAAGATTCGAGACCGACAGCCGCGCGACACTGAAAAGAAAATCGTTGAGCGGGGAGAGTACAGTTATAAAAACAATCTGCGCGAGTTGATCCATCTTGCAATCAACGAAGGTCATCCGAAGAATATGGAGCAGTTTAAAAAGTTACTTGCCTCATGGGGCGTAGACATTTTCATCAAGAACAATCGAGTCTATGCGACAGATCTCGATATCAAGGAGGCCGGCAACCCGAAGTGCACTTTCAACCTGACTCGTCTTGACGGGAGGTTTGCGGTCAAGCAACTTGAGGCGGCCTTCAAAAATAACGTGCTGGAGGCCGAGCGAGCCCTTCCTTATGAGAGGCGTTGCGAGATTTACATTCAACGGCTTAAGAAGGCGTATTCGGCGTGGGTCGAGCAGGCAAAGGCGAGCAAGGGCGTCGCCTACAATCTCTTTCCTAAGTTCATCGCACCGAAGTGCGATGAAGATCTGCTCGAGGATCCGGCGGTTCGTGATGAGCTTCTTGCCCGGCGCGGTTACGCAAGGGAGATTCGCAACCGTTACGCCGGCGCCGTTCCCGATGCTGGCGATGACCGCGTTCGCGCCGCAGGACGAGCCCATGGTGGCAACGGCGACATCTCGCCGCAGGTCGATCGTGCGGTCGACCGAGGCGATTACGATCGCGGCGACGCGCCTCGCTAGTTTTGGAAAGCCTATCGTCGGTGCCCTAGCGCGCTGCCATCCAGTGCCGATTCTGCCATACTCGCAATTCGGTGAGGATGAGGAGCGTGAATTGATCGGCGGGGGTCAGCCGCTCTGATAGAATCGTCCTTGCTGGCGGCAGCCCTCGTGCCGGGCAGAGCCCTCCATTTGATGGGAGGTGATGCCCATGACCGATTTCACCGAGCTCGTGAAGCTCCTGACCGCTATGGTCTCGCTCCTCACGGCCCTTGTCGGCCTTTCCAAGGCACTCAAGCAGGGCTCGAAGCCCAAAAAGAAAGGCCACCGTCGCTAAGACGATGACCCAACTTCATTAAGCAACGGCTCTGCCCAGCTCTCTACAACTTGGGCTGCCGTCGGCACCATTTTACCCTCCTGACGAGGAATTCGTCCATATTTCAAAAATCAAATCCTGTTCGCGCGTGGGCGTAAACTTTTAGTTGGGCAAATCCGGCAGATTGGAGCTTGAAACATGAGGGATATGCACCTCATGTCGCTCATAAAACGTCTCCTGACCTCGAGGGAGAACGTTTTTTAGCGATAAAAGGAGACATAAATATGATCTGGTTTACCAGCGACACCCACTTCGGGCATGAGAACGTGCTGAAGTTCACCGACCGCCCGTGGGAGACGATTTGGCAGATGAACGACGCCATCGTCGACAGCATCAACGGCAAGGTTGCCGTGGACGACGAGCTCTACATCCTGGGGGATTTCTCATTCAAGATGACCGCCCAGGACGCCTACGGGCTGCGCAAGCGGATCGCCTGCAGACGCATCCACCTCGTCCCGGGAAACCACGACAAGGACTGGACCCAGCCGGCGGTCGCTGGCGCCTTCACCGTGGAGCCGCCGATCTGCGTGCTCAAGATCGACGGGCAGAAGATCGTCCTGTGCCATTACCCCATGGCCGACTGGCAGGGCATGAGCCATGGATCGTGGCACCTCCACGGGCACATCCACAGCAGCGGCGGCGCGTACAACGAGTTCAACCGCAAGCAGGGCCTTCTGCGCTACGACGTCGGTTGCGACGCCAACGGGCACTCCCCGGTGAGCCTCGACGAGCTGGGGGAATGGTTCGCCGGGGTCGACGAGCCGTGCGGCCGGGTGAAATGGCCGTGGTGGGTCAACGAGACCGGCGACAGGCAGGTCGAGCGCGAGCTGGCGGCGTACAAGAGGGAAGAGGCGATTCGATGACAGTCTATGTGACGGGCGACATCCACGGTGGGCTCGACATGCAAAAGCTCCGCGACTGGGAGCTTGGCGACAGTCTTACCGGCGACGACTATCTCATCGTCGCCGGCGACTTTGGCTTTCCGTGGGATTTCTCTGCCGAGGAATGCGCCGATATCACCTGGCTGGAGTCGCGCCCCTACACGGTACTGTTCGTCGACGGCAACCACGAGCGCTTCGATCACTGGGCGGAGCGCCCCATGGAGTTATGGCATGGCGGGCTGACGCAGCGCCTGTCGGACACCTCGCCCATTCGGCGCCTGACGCGCGGCGAGGTCTTCGAGCTCGACGGATCGACGGTCTTCACCATGGGCGGTGCCACGAGCGTGGACAGGGAATACCGCGTGCCGTATTCCAGCTGGTGGCCTCAGGAGCTCCCGGACGAGCGCGATTTCGATACCGCGCGGACAAAGCTCGACGAGGTCGGCTGGAAGGTCGACTGCGTCATCACCCATACCTGCCCGACGCGCATGCTCTCGCCGACGCTCTACCCGGACCCAGGCTGGGAACGCCCTGATGTGGACCGGCTGACCGAATTCCTCGACGAGCTTGAGGACCGCCTGGACTATAAACATTGGTATTACGGCCATTTTCACCGAGACGGCAACCCGGACGAACGGCACACGGCGCTGTATGACCGGATCGTGAGGCTCGGGGACAAACTCCTGCCGTGGGGCGCGTACTGATGGCTGTCTATGTGACAGGAGACGTGCACGGCAGGGCCGAGTACGGGGCCAGCAGGTTCGCCTTCAGGTCTTGGCCGTTGGGCCGGACCCTGACGCGCGATGACGCGGTGATCGTGGCCGGCGACTTCGGCTTTGTCTGGGACGGCTCGAATGCTGAGAGGTATTGGCTCGACTGGTTCGAGTCGAAGCCCTGGACCACGTGTTTCGTAGACGGCAACCATGAGAACCACCACGCCCTGGCTGGGCTGCCGGTGCGGGAGTGGAACGGCGGGCTCGTCCATGAGGCGCGACCGCACGTGCTGCACCTGATGCGTGGAGAGGTGTTCGATATCGACGGGCTCACGGTCCTTGCCATGGGCGGTGCCACGAGCAACGACAGGCAGTATCGCAGGGAGGGGAGGAGCTGGTGGCCCGAGGAGATGCCGAGCGAGGAAGAGACGGAACACTGCCGCTCCTCGCTCGACCGCGTGGGCTGGAAGGTCGACTGTGTTGTGACTCACGAGGCGCCTGCCGCCATTGCTGAGGGGCTGTGTCGCGAGCGTGGGCGCGAGTATCGAGGCGACCGGCTGCAACGATTCCTTAGCGAGCTCGACGGACGGCTCGGCTACTGCGTCTGGTTCTTCGGTCACTACCACGGTGACAAATGGTGCGACGCCAAGCATCGCCTTATCTACCAAGGCATCGTGCCGATCGAAGATGCTGCGCCCGGTTCTAGGAACCTTCTAGAAGCGCTCTAGAAGGTTTCTAGAAATCAGCAGCCCGACAGGAGAAGCACGGGGCTACTCGCCCTTCATCTGGGTCATGACCTCGACCTTGGCCTCGGCCACAGCCGCCCGCTGCTCGGCTACAGCAAGGCGGTCCTTGAGGGCGGCGACCTCGGCCGTCAGGTCGCGCTGGGCCAGGAGCGCATCGCTCAGCTCGGCTTGGGCTTTCAACGCGGCGTCACGCTCGACGCGCAGACGCTCGATCTCATCGGACATGGCCTCAGCCTCGGCGTGGAGCTGGACGACCTGCCTGCTGAGCTCCCTGGCATCGGCGAGGTATCTGACGCTCGCGGCATGGAGCTCATTGTTCTCGAGCTCGATGCTCGCGGTGTCGAGCTCGAACTTCTCCTCGATAAAGGCGACCCGCTCATTGCAGTCGGCCTCAAGTCTTTCGTTCCGGTCTCTCGCCTCGACGAGCTTGCGGTTGAATTCGTCGAGCTGGGCCCTGAGTAACGCGTTCTCGGTTCTGAGGTCGCCCGTCTCGCGCAGCAGCTTCTCCCGCCACGTCGCCTCGATTCGCTCGGCGGCCTCATCGAGGACGGACTTCACGCCGTAGATCTCCCTGATTTTCTTCTCGTCTGCCATGGTGCGGCACTCCAATCAACAACGGGCATGGCTCCGCCATGCCATATGGCTGGGAACAATGCACGGCCGCTGTTGATTTGTGTTCGCCCTGCAATCGGTGAGTTCTAAAAGGCGTCTCAAGTCATGCATTCACGCAGGTTTTCGGTTGGAGAAATACCGCACGTTTTCATGGTATCACGCGCCTTAAAGACCATGAATGGACGGCCATATCGATTCGTTGAAAATGGCACCTACGACGTGTTGGTGGCGGGAGAGTGATGGCGTTAAAGATGTCGAGAATGATTATGGGATTGTTTTAGATGCGGGCATGAAAAAGGGTCGAATCGAAGTGTCTGGCCGGACGCCAATTGTCCGGGAACTGTTTCGGTTCGACCCTGTTTCATTTTACATCCGCGGCATGTTTTTGTAGACGCCTGGCGATTACCGACCTTCACGACCTCGATGACGGTTTCCCCGTCCTCGATTCTTGCCAGATTGCGGTGGACATCGCTGCGCGAACGGCCGGATATCATTTGAGCCAGAATCCTCTTCTATTGAAGCGGATTCTGGCTCAGTGGTTTTTAACTCGGTTGTTTGACAGAAGCCCACGTCGATAGTCGGTCTGTGGACTTAAGATTTCGGGGGCTCCCAAGCGTTTTCGATCGCGGCGCGGTAGATTGCAGCGTAATTAAGCATCCAGCTGCCATCACCCGCTTTTTGAATAAACCCCTTATTCTTCAAAGAGGTATAGGCCCGGGAGATCGTGTTCTTACTTAGGTGGTAGCGCTCCTCAATCCATTTGCTTTTTGCGTAAAAGCCCATGGCTCGTTTGTTTTTGGAAGGATTTCCAAGCTTCCATACGAGGCCGAGGATGAGGCGCTCGGCAGCGACAGTGGTGGCACAACACGCCCAGTCGGGCACCGAAATATAATTCGCGTTATCCATTTTCCTTCTAATCTCTCGTTGCTCAGTAACATCATTGGAAAATTTGTCGGAAATCGACGGTAGCTCGCTCATGTTTACCACCTAGTCAAGGTGGGCGGTCCGACCTTCAAGCTGCTTGAAAAGCTCATAAAACGAGCTTTCAAACATGTAATTCGAGCGATGGATTTGGATGAGCTTGCCGGACTCGCGCATGAATTTGCGTGCGGTGTTTTCGCTCCAGCCAGTGAGTTCGCGGATATCGTTAACGCGGAGCAACCGATCGCACTGAGCGGCACCAGTGGGGAAAGTCGGTGTGGACGCCTGAGTGCTAATCTTTGGAGTAGCCATGATGAGCTATCCTTTCAATGAGGGCCCTCCCTGTGCTTGTAAGACTTACCAGGTTCATAAGCACTTGGGGGGCCGGTTTCTATGACTACATGCGTAGCCATCTGACAGCTTTAGCATGTATTAAAACTCATTAGTTGTCAATCAAATATAGCATCTACCTGCGGAAACAGTATTATAGTACCGTAATATTATGAATAAAACGATGAATGAAAAACATGCTATTTCTCGCTTCTCTGTATATAGGCGTTGATGAAGTCTTCGTAGCCTTTAACTGCTTTTATTTCTGATTGTTGAACGAGGCTTGTATACGTTTTGAGCGTGATATTGGGGTCCGCGTGGCCAAGAATACCTTGCACGCTTCTAACGTCCGATCCGTTCGCCAGCATAAAAGTGCTTACGCAATGCCTGAGCTGATGCGGGCAGATGCCCTTATATAGTTTTCCGCCAGTCGAATTATTCGGCTCATAGATTCCAAGATTGCAGCTAACTGCGAAATCGCGAAACCAATGGTTGAAGATGTAGTTCTTCATGTGACAGACAGTAGGGACCCCTTGCTCGACAGCAATATCGCTAATGATGGGAGTGCTGCCAGTCTGGGACAGCCCCAGAGAGGCCAGGAGCTCTTTTTGTATGGCTGACCATGATTGAAGACGTTCGGCCAGGGTTTCTCCAACGGGGATTTTGCGTTGGCTTTCTTGTGACTTGGGTGCCCTCAGTTCATGATCGTTGGTGTACTGCCTGTCAATTTTCAAGGTTTTATTGGCAGGGTCCCAATCGCGCCATTCGAGGCCCAGCATCTCGCCTTTTCGCATACCCGTATACACTAGTACTAGCGTACCAACAGCTTCGGCGGTGAGCTCAATGTGTTGAAGATGTGTGCATAGGGTAGCTACTTGCTCGATTGTCAGTGATTCTCTTTTGTTGCGTGGTCTGCGAACATGAACGGTAGCGCAGGGGTTTCGGTCAATTATTCTCTTTGCGACTGCATTCGACAGAATCTGGCGCAGTTTCGCATTGATTCGTACAAGCTCAGATGGTTTGTATTTTCCCGTACGACGAGCTTCGGCATATGTTTCTTCGATTAGATCGGGAGTTAGCCCCTCAATTGTCTGAAACGCACCGAATAGGTCTTCGATATGCCTGCAATCGTACGCTTCTCTTTCATAGCTCGTTGGCGCAAGCTCGGTGTCCCTATTTTCATGAAAGGCCCAGCAGTAGGACGCAAGCAAAGTGGGCTTTTTAGTTTTAGTGATCGTGCCAGATGAGTTGATTTCAGCCAGCTTGGCCTGCATTGCAGCCTTAGCTTCTGTTTTAGTCTTGCAACGAACCGTATAAGTTGGGGATCGTTTGTAACGCCCTGTCTTAGGGTCCTTGACCCCAAGGGAAAAATAATAGCGATAGGTGTTAGGTGATCTCTTGTCTTTCCAACACGTGCCTCTTCCGCTAATTAGTGGCTGTTCTGACATCTTTGCACTCCGTTTCTTTGAATAGTTTTCAACAATTCATTGAGTGCAGTTTAGCTAAAGCTGTTAGTAATATGTTTGTAAAAGCGTAGGCGCAGCTACCGGAGGTAAAAGACACAAACTGCTATGTTTATCTGCGGTTATATGGTGTTCAATGATGCTTGATGAATAGTAGGGGGTAGCATTAAATCATATCTCCTAAAGCGGGTGTCGACGGTTCGAATCCGCCCGGGGGCACCAGAGATTTGCCGAGCCCGGTACCGCTACGGTGCCGGGCTCTTCTGGTCTAAAGGCCGGATTCGGACCGTCGCCACCAGCGTCACCAATTTCCCCGCGGGGG
>CAUCXP010000016.1 GCA_958446785.1 uncultured Collinsella sp.
CTTCAAGCTGCTATCCGCTCGCTCGCCCAGGAATGCGACGATTGCGGAGTAGGCTTCGGGATCGTAGGCCACTTCCTTTGGCTCCATGACGGGTTCACCCTTGTCGTCATAGACCGGGTTGCCGTTCTCGTCCATCTTGGGCACCTTAACTGTCTGAACAAAGCCGGCATTGCCATCCTGGCCACGCAGAACACTCGTATCGTTCGGGTCTACCGTAGCGGTGTAGATGACGTTGCCTTCGGTGTCGTGATAGCGCACTTTAAGCGGCGTCTTCTTGTACACCGCAGTGTAGGTCACGCTCTCAAAGGGCTCGCTGCCCTCGAGGGGATACTTCTCATCGTCAGTCATCAGGGTGTACTGCCCGTCATTGACATAATCGCGCGACCAGCCGACAAAGTCGTACTTGGTGCCGTCAGTGCCCTCAACCTCCTCGGCGGCCTTGACCTCAAGAGAAATCTGGTCGCCGGAATCAGTGCGGCCGAGGCTACGGACAAGATCGGGATTCGCAAGTTTAGAGTCAATGTTCGATTGAACGGTAACCAGGCTGGGACGGTAGACCGGGTACAGCTCCATGGGGGCCTTGACCACGGTAGAAGCACTCACCATACGGATGCCCTCTGACCAAGCGACATAGCCCTTGCCAGGTGCCGGCTCGGCTTCCGTCCAGCCCACGAAGACGTTGAACTTGCCTGTATCCGCATCGATAGTGCTGACGTCATAAGTAGGCTTCGGGATGCCGCCATTAAGGTTGCCGAGCATATCGTCTTGCTGAGCAACTTTGCCGTCCACATCCGTGGCATTGAGGTGGTACACAACCGCCAACGGCGAATAGTACGCCACGAATGTATAGGCTCCGCCAGGTTCCACCGGATAAGAGCAAGTACCATGCTCCACATCGTAGGGAAGCGTCTTGATCTCGCCGTTCGGAAGCTCGATCTCAACCTTCTGCAACTTATACAGCTCACCGCCTGCTTTATAAACCGGCGTCGTAACGTCAGGGGTCACCGTTGCCGTAGCAGGATTGGTGTCCGCGTTGATAACGGGAGCGATGTTGTAGCTAGGCACATTGACCTTGTCCGTACCCTCAAAACCTGCGCGATGCAGGTTGGTGGTGTAGCTGACGTCGTACTTTGCGTAGACGGGATAGGCATCCTGCCACTGGGTGACCTTGGACTCGTCGGTCGCCAGATACGGCTCTGCCTTATCCGGATCACTCGTCACATAGGAGTCGCCGGCGACGTCGTAGATATACTTCCAGACGTCAGAATCCTTCTGAACCTCGGCGGTCGAAATCCAGCCCAGGAACTTATAGCCCGGCACGGCCATGTCGGCATCGGTCGGGGAAGCTTCGAGGGTCAGGGGGCTCTCATACGATCCCTTCTCACCATCTTCTGGCTTTTCGGCCACTTTAACCGACTTATTAACATGCGGGTAGTAATACGTGAACGTCGGATCCGCCCCGTTCACCTTGGTCTGCAGCAAGTTACTCTCATAGCGCCGCGTGGCAGTCCTCACGACATTATCGCCCTTGTTGTAGAAATTAACGTCCGTGGTAATCATCGCGCGAACGTAGTACTTCTTATCTGTACGCACCATGCTCTCGATGGGATTTTTCACATATGTCCAATATTCACCATCGCGCTCAAGCGTCCAGAAATTCAGGCGATAGCGATCATTCACCGGTTTGACCGTTACGTTCAGCGAAGCCGAAGTCCAAGTATCGCTTAGCGTTGCAGCGCCTGGAAAATCGGTATCGGCATAGAGGTTTTTTAGAGTATCGGCTCCCGTATCGTTTTTAACGTTGTGCGAGTACGCGTTAAGGGGACTCACGACAAGGGTTTCCTTCGTGAAGCGCGTGCCACACGTTTCATAACTATCCTTTATACCGTGGTCAACATGCTCCGGGCCCCAGTGGACGACGTTTTCACGCACGAAGGTACTACCGACGTTTTCCTCAAAGGGCGTTTGATAGCGATTCCAAACGGAACAAAGTAGCTTGCTGTCCGTAAACTCATGGTTGGTATAAGCCCGAACGTAATAATCCACTCGGTACTCAAAGCGGGCGATGTAGGTATGCGGCGCGGTTAAATCGACATCGGCGGGAAGCGTATAGCTGGGGTCGCGGCTTACGCGCACCTCGAGCGGGGCATCCTCGGTTCCCTTGTTTTCATACCAACCCAGGAAACGATAGCCGTCGGGCAGCTGGCCCTCCTCGGATATAGCTTTACCGGATACGTCGAGCACCTGTACGGTATACGCGCTTGTGCCATCTTCTGCAGTCTCAACCTTAACGTCAGTTTTGCCCACACCGTCGCGCCGAGTCTGATCGTCGGTTGCATCCTGCTCATTGCCCTCAAACACCGTCATGATGTTCGACACATAGTCGGTGTACACCGGATAAAAATCGGTAGGACCAAGCACAGTGATCTCGGTACCGGCAGGATAGAACGCGCCGGCATTTTTTAGCTCGGCGAGCTGGGTCGAGGTAATGGCTGCATAGCCACCGTTCATCTGAGCCTCTTCGCTCGGCTTCGTTGTCCAACCGATAAAGGTGGCGCTGGAAGACAGCGTGCCACGATCGGTAGGAGCGGCGGGGTTGAGCTTCGCGCCGTAGCGATACCAATCGCCCGATTTGTCGTGTGCAGTGCCGCTCTGGCAATCGAGCGTTTCGCCCTGGACGTTATAGAACAGCACCTGCGCCTCGTACGAAGCGATAAACAGGTCATTGCCCTTAAAACCGTCGACCCCCTTGGCATTATCGGCGGTATAGGTCGACGTATGCTCGTGTGTCTCGCTCTTCTGGACCTGCTTGCCGGCAGCCACAGCATCGGCATCGGTCTTGCCGTCAAACCAGCTGTTGTCTTGTCCAATTCGATTCACACGCACATCGGGCTCACGGAACCAGCCCATGAAGCGATAACCGCCGTTGGCATCGGTCAAGCCCTTGGGCTTTGCGGAGGTATCCTGCCTAAACGTCACCGATGTATCGCCCTGGGCCAAGCCCTGAGCCGTTCCCGCCAGCACGGCGCTCACGGCAAAGGCATACGGGTCCGAGGTCGCCTGATCAATACCAAGTTTGGTTGCCTCGATGGTCGCGGTACCCGCACCGGGAAAATCGATCGTCGCCTTAACGCTCTGGCCATGCACGGGAATCTTCAGCTTGTAATCCATCGCCCACTCATTGGTGTGCTGGCCACCCAGGGCATCGTCGTTGTCGGTCGAGCGCATGGTGCCGGCACAAAAATCGTAGTCGTGCTCCTCCCACAGCTCACGCGTGGTGTAGCGCTCGTCGTCCCATGGACCATAGCTGTCGCCCTTGGTGGTACCGTCGCCGCCAAAAGAGGGGATCTTTTTCTTAGCCGCGGTACCCTGGCTGCTGCCTTTTAGGCTCACGCTCGGCTTAAAGTAGCACTCGGTGACCGTGGCATCATCCTTGTTGGCACGCGCGGCAATACCGCCCAGGTTCACATCGTTTTGAATGATGGGGATCACGGCGATGGGATTGTACTGACGCGAGCTCAAGTCACCCGCAAAATGGCTTCGAACGAGCTCGTTGCCCTTTTCGGTTAGAATACGACCCGCCAAGCCACCCGTCCACGCACGCGTCACGGCGACGACGCCCACATATGACGCGGCATAGCTGTAGCACTGCGCCGTCGAGAAGCAGTCGATAATCTTGGCCTCGCCCGCCATGCAGCCCACAAAACCCGAGGCGTACACGTTGTTGCCGCCCAGGGCGCCAATGGCCACGTCGTACTTATTGGTGACGTCGGTCATGCCAATCGAGCCATCATCTTTGCGCGTAGGCGTAACGCGGCAGTACTCAATCGTCGAATTTGTAACGTAGCCGGCAAACGCCGCCATATACAGACCCTCACCGCCGAGCGCCTGCACGCCCGAGGTCGTGTTGTTAACGGCGCGGCCACCACGTACCTCGCAGTTATAGAGGGTACAGCCGTCGAGCTCGCCGGCGATGAGACCGCCCTCAAAGCCTGCGTTGGTAATGAGGTTGAGAGCATTGTTGGCGCAGGTCACGTGCAGCGTGCTCTCCATGACCATAACGTTTTCGAAACGCGTTTTGACGGCCTTGCCCACGATAATGCCACCGCGGAAGTCCGCCCACACGTTGGCGTCCTTGACCAGGAAGTTTTTGATGGTGGCGCCGTTGGTCTCGGCAAAAAATCCCGTATCGCGCTCGGGGTCAAAAGCGTCTTTATCGTAGTTCAGGCCCTCAACGGCGTGGTTTTGACCATCGAACACGCCCTTAAACGGATGCTCCTTGTTGCCAAACGACAGATGCTTAACGGTGTCTGCAACGATGGTTTTCATGTCGTCGCTGTCGAGCTCAATGTCGTTATCGAGATAAACGTGCCAGCCGGACGTATCGCGCTCGCGCGACAGCGCCACACACGACAAAAAGTCAGCCTCGTTTTTGATGTGGAATTCGATTTTGGCCTCGGGCACATCCTCGGCATGCACCACCGTTGGCAGTGCCATAACGCAGCAAAGGGCAATCGCTGCGACGGCAACCAGCCTGCTAAGCATACCCCGGTTCATATTCTTGATCTTCATAGGCTAGTTCGCCTCCGGCCAACCCACAACGTCAAGTACGTCGAGGGCGGTATCGCTTGTCTGCTGGTTTTTGGCCTGCACGGCCTGAACATCGATATCGAGCTTGAATGAGCCGCCGCGCGCGGCATCGTGGTAGTCGCCCACAAATCGCAGCGAGTCCATAAGGCTTTCCGTCATGGCGCCGGGGTCGAGCATGCCGCCACGCCCGGCCAATCCACGGTAGTAGTACCACCCATCGCCGCCGTCGATCCACGGGGACCCCTCGTCCGCGTTCACATGAAACGCAACGCTGCCCGAGGCATCCGCACTCGAACCGTCGGGTGCCACTGACGTCATGCGTAGACGAGCGCGAACGTACTCAGGCTGCGCGCCGGCGTTCTCCACGCGTACAATGCGGCTGATGTCAGAGCCCCCGGCCTTGGTGTCGGGATAGTCCCCGCGCTCGTTGGCCTCAAACGGAATCTCCTCGCCCCGCTCGTTGAGGGTGTATTCGCAGACTCGTACCTTCACGCTGCCAAACGATAGGACGTTGTTCGCCGGAACCATATCAACGGTAAAAGCCAGCGTGCCACACATGCACGCCAGGGCCAACAGCGCAATCGCGGCAAGCGCCAAGGTGCGTTTCTGATTGTCGGAAAGATTGTTGAGCATTACGTTCGCCAATCGTCGATAAAAAGGGGGACCGAGATCCCAGCCCGAATATAGGGGTGGGGGCGGGCCGGGATCTCAGTGGGGGGATTAAGCCTGAGCCTGAGTCTTAGCCCATTCCTTGGCCTGCTTAAGGGCATTCTGCGCGTCAGCATTTTCACCCTGCTCGGTGCCATTCTGGCCCGCGCCAAAGATGTAGGCAGAGACCGTCATCGTGGGAGCCTGTTTCGGGTCAGTAGTAGTCTCGACAACATCGGTGTTGTTCATGGCAGAGGGAATCGTCACGGCAGTGAAAAGCTCATCGGTATAAACGTCCTGCTCTGCTTTGTTGGCTTCGAGCTTTGCAGGCAGGTTCTCTGCGGCAGAGTTCTTGGAGTACATAAACAGACCGCTCACGTACTGGTTGCCAGAGTTGTCAGATTGGTTGGTCTTGACTTGACCCTCAACGGGCTTCCAATTCGTATTTTTGAGCGTAAAGTACGGGGTCTTTTCAAGGCTGGTGCCAGGCTTGACGATGGCATTCTTTACGTAAATGAATACGTATGCATCATCAGAGCCAGCCTTGATGCCGACATTGGGGTTCTTGGCCACAGTGGCGCCAGGAACCATCTTGGAGTTGGCAACCCACTGGGTCTCGAACAGGTAGGCCTTTTCAGTGTTCGGATTATCGGGGTCCGGTTTCTCGGGATCGGTCGGATCAGGCTTGTTTTCCGGGTGGCCAAAGCTACCCACCGTGAACACGTTGTCAATGTGCTCCTGCGCCGTCAGCCATGCATAGGTACCCACACCGGCGGCCATCACCAACAGCAGCAGGGCGGCAATGATGCCGTAGCGCTTTTTCTTCTTGTTTTCCATCGTTCTCTTCCTTTCGAAAATCGACTTCCCCGGCAACGGCCCTTGCCGTTGCCGACACCTCTCCCCTGCCGCTATGAACGCCGCTCCCTCGCATGCGCGCGGGCATGCTTGCCCGCAGGCTCGTCGGGAACCACCCGATCGAGCACTATCGACGCCGCGACCAGCAGCGCCAGAACGGCCACCACAACAAGCAAACCGGGCATCGTCGTGCAATATGCGTTAACGAAGCCCAGGTAAGGGACACAAAAAGAGACAGTGCCGATCACGCGTGAAAAAGGCGTCTGCTCGGCATCGTGCATGATGGTTCCATCTGCATTTTTGTTTGCGATTCCCTGCGTGCCGATCGTCTGCGCGGCAGGGTCGATCTCGTACACCTGGTGCGTCACCACGGCGCCGTCCGATCGGTAAAAGGTTGCATTGTCGCCCACGGTAATATCCGTTGGCTCAACCTGGCGGACAAACACCATGGAGCCAACGGGAAGATCGGGTTCCATAGAGCCCGAAAGCACAGCAAAGGGCATGTATCCAAATGCGCGAGGCACAAAAGAAACAACGGCAAGGGCTATGACAAGCGCGAACGCCAAGCTACTCAAAAGTGCAATAAATCGTTTGAGTCTACGCGCAGCCAAAGTGATAATTCATCCCCCTTGAGGACCTATTCGACCCATCCAAAGGTCAGCAAGTTTCAACAGGAACCGCAAGGCGCTTGAAAAGTGAGTCCGAAATAAGCCAATTTGGAATCTTTTCGTAATAAAAACATAGCGATGTGCTACACATTTTTCAATGTTTTGTCGCTAAATGCTACCTATTTTGGCGTAAGTGGTCATTTATCACCAAATTAGTCTGTTTTATCCAATATCTGTGACTAACCCCCTACGCAACTTCCCCATAGAGGGATCATTTTTTTGCGAAACTAAAATAATGGTACCCCCCCCCCACATTAAAACAAACTGCTGGAAGCGCCATTTATTTCCGACCCCTTTTACTAGAGTTTTTATGACAACCTCATGTAGTTCGCAGCCCATAACCCTCTGAAAACCGTGTCCCAGAATTCCCGTCCGGAGTGGGATGCGGCTTCCGCTTGTGGCCCCGTTGGGAAGCCGTATCCCGCTTCGATCACAAATTCCGGGTCGCACTTTCCGCCAAGACCCTCAACCGGAAACTACATCCCATTTCTCGACCGAATGCTGGGATGTAGTTTCCACAGAGCCCTTCACCGGGAAACCGCATCCCATTCCAAAGGCAAATTCCGGGACGCAGCTTCCGCAACCCCACCCATCCGGAAATCCCATCCCACTCCGCACACATCCGGGCATAGAACAATCAGCTTACTAGGCCTTCCATCAATAAAGGGGCGCCCTCGTGTCATGAAAAAAAGCCTCGAGAACTTCGAGGCTTTCACATTTGTATTGTTTTGCACGAAGGACCGCGAACGGCGAAGCTACTCTCCCAGCACGGCCTTCTTGGCGGCTGCAGCCATGTTGTCCAGGTCTTCCTTGGTGGGATGGTCCTTCGCGGCAACCCAGTTGTCGAGCAGCATCTTAAATCGGGCGTTTTCGGGATCTTGCTCGAGCATGGCCTCGTAGCGCTGCTTGACCGCGGGGCCCATCTTGCCCTGGCACATCGCCCAGCCCGCAAGCTCGGCATCCCCAGCCAAATTGGAAGTTACGCGGTCGATAATCTGCTGATAGTAGCTCTGGTCGGCGCCAAAACCGCAGGTGCCAAACAGGAAGACGCGCTTACCGTGCAAGGCGGAGAGCAACGCCGCGACCGAAGGCGTGCACGCGCCCTTGTCACACCAAAAACCGACGAGCACCGTGTCGGCCGCGCAGGCGCCCTGCGCCTCGAGCGCAACCTGATCTGCATCCGCATCGTCGCTCAACGCCGCGGCATGGACAAACTCAACGCCCGCAGCCTGCAGAGCGCGCTTAATCGCACCCGAAACCATCCTGGTATTACCGCTCTTGCTGTTAACCACCAAAGAGCACGTCATAGTCACGTTGCCTCGTTTCCCCCAAAACTAAAGCCACTAATGCAATTTATTAGATGAATATCTTAGTACTAACGTGACAGATGTAAACCACCGTCTGTCGATTGATTAATTTGCCCCACGGGCTTGCTTACTGGGCGAACTGACTGCGGTAGAGCTCGGCGTAGAAGCCGCCTGCCGCTAGCAGCTCGTCGTGTGTGCCGCGCTCGATAATCTGGCCGTCGCGCATGACCAGAATGCAGTCGGCGTTGCGGATGGTGCTCAGGCGGTGCGCCACCACAAAGCTTGTGCGGCCAGCCATGAGCTCGTCGAATGCTGCCTGCACCTGCAGCTCGGTGCGGGTATCGATGCTCGACGTTGCCTCGTCCAGCAGCAAGATCGCCGGGTCGGTAAGCATGACGCGCGCGATGCACAGCAGCTGTTTTTGACCCTGGCTAAACGTGCCGCCGTCCTCGCCAATCACCGTGTCGTAGCCGCCTGGCAGCTGCACGATAAACTTGTGCGCATGCGCGCGCTTGGCCGCCTCGATAACCTGTTCGCGTGTGGCATCGGGACAACCGTAGGCGATGTTGTCCGCCACGGTGCCCTCGAACAGCCACGTATCCTGCAGCACCATGCCAAAGGCACGGCGCAGGCTTGCGCGCGTGTAGTCACGCGAGGAACGGCCATCGACCGCGATGCGACCGGCGTCGATATCGTAGAACCGCAGCAGCAAATTGATGAGCGTTGTCTTGCCACAGCCCGTGGGACCGACCAGGGCAAAGCGCATGCCGGGCTTGGCATCGATGCAGATATCCTGCAGCAGTTTGCGGTCGGGCACATAGCTAAAGTCCACATGCTCAAACGAAACCTCGCCCTGCGGGGCGGCAAGCTCTACGGCGTCCGACGCGTCGGGCTCCTGCTCGCGCGCATCGAGCAGCGCAAACATGCGGCGCGCCGAGGCGTACGCGGTCTGGATCTGCGTGATGACGTTGGTGACCTCATTGAACGGCTTGGTGTACTGGTTGGCATAGGACAGGAAGATCTGCACGCCGCCCACCGTGAGCGCCGCGGGCACGCCCGTGATCACGCCCACGCAGCCGATGACGGCAACCACGGCGTAGATGATGTTATTGATAAAGCGCGTACCGGGGTTGGAAAGCGAGCCCATAAACTGCGCGCGCTCCCCTGCCGTATAGAGTTCGGCATTGAGGGCGTCGAAGCGCTGCTGGGCGTTCGGGCCATAGGCAAAGGCGTCGACAAGCTTTTGCTCGCCTACGTACTCCTCGATATGACCACCAAGTTGGCCCTGGATGCGCTGCTGTGCCGTAAAGCTCTTGTTGGAAAGCTTGGCGATGGCGCCGGCTGCAAAAATGGAAAGCGGCGTGACGAGCACCACCACGAGCGTCATGGCCAGGTTAATGGAGAGCATAAACGCGAGCGTGCCCACGATGGTGATAACGCCGGTGAAGAGCTGCGTGAAGCCCTGCAGCAGACCGTCGCCCACCTGGTCGACGTCATTGACCACGCGGCTCATAAGGTCGCCGTGGGCATGGCTGTCGATAAAGCTGAGCGGCATACGGCTGAGCTTGTCGCTCGCCTCCACGCGCATGTCACGCACCGTCTCGTAGGACAGGCGGTTGACGCAATAGCCCTGCAGCCACTGGAAGGACGCTGCTCCCACCACGACGAGCGCGAGTTTGGTAACGAGCGGCAGCAGCGCATCGAAGTCCACCTGGCCCGCGGCAACGATCAGGTCGATGCCCTCGCCAATGAGGATGGGCGTGTAGAGCTGCAGGATCACCGAGACGGCGGCACTCACAAACGACGCCGCAAACGAGACGCGGTGCGGACGAACATAGCCCAGCAGGCGGCGAGTCACCGCACCGGCGGGATAGCGCTCGGGGTCGCCGGGCTGGCGCGGACCGTCACCCAGGTCGTTGAGGTTATCGTTGCCGGACACGTTGGCCGTCATCGTGGCGACCGAACCGGAGGAAGTGTACGGATTCATTTAGCAGCCCTCCTTTGCGCAGACGGATGCGGGGGCGGTCGGAGCGGACGCGAGTCTTGGGGTGGGCGTGGGCGTCGTGCTCCCCTGCTGGCCCTCGAGCTCCTCGCGGCGCAGCTGCGACTGGCAAATCTCGCGATAGAGCTGGCAGGTCGCGTACAGCTCATCGTGCGTGCCCAGGCCCGCGACCGAACCGTGATCGAGCACGCAGATCATGTCGGCGTCGCGCACGGTCGAAACGCGCTGGCTCACGATGACGGTCGTGAGCGGCAGCCCGCCCTCGGCGGCACCGCGCACGCTGCGCTCGCGGATGGCGTGGCGAAGCGCCGCGTCGGTCTTAAAGTCGAGCGCCGAGGCAGAATCGTCCATGATCAGAACCTGCGGCGAGCCCACTAAGGCGCGCGCGATAGTCAGGCGCTGGCGCTGACCGCCGCTAAAGTTCTTGCCGCCCGCCTCGACCGGGGCATCCAGGGCTTGGGGCTTGTTGCGCACGAATTCGCTGGCCTGCGCCATATCGAGCGCCGCCCAGAGCTCATCGTCGGTCGCTGACTCGTCACGCCAGGTCAGGTTGCTGCGGATGGTGCCGCTCACCAGCGACGCGCGCTGCGGGACGGTCGCGACCACATGGCGCAGCTGGTCGAGCGGCCAGGCGCGCACGTCGGCGCCCATCACGCTCACGCTGCCAGCGCTCGCATCGTGCAGGCGCGGGATAAGCGAAACGAGCGTGGACTTGCCGCTGCCCGTGCCGCCGATAATGCCGAGCGTCTTGCCCAGCGGCAGCTCCAGCGTCACATCGCTCACGGCATTTGCCGCGCCCACGCCAAACGAAAAGCTCGCATGGTCAAAGCTCAACGCAGGAACGGGAGCGACATTGCCCGGCTCGGGCAGTGCGACCGGCTGGTTGCCCTCATCGGTAATGCTCGGCACGCAATTGAGCACCTCGTTGATACGCGACGCGCTGGCGCTCGACTTGGTAAAGACCACGACCAGGTTGGCGACATACACGATGGAGGTGAGGGTCTGCGTCATGTAGTTGACGAACGCCATGACCTGACCCTGCGTGAGCTCGCCCACGTTGACCTGGATGCCGCCGACCCACAGGATGGCGCACACGCCCAGGTTCATCACAAGAAACGTGACGGGGTTGAGAATCGACGAGAGCTTGCCCACCGCGATGGCAGTATTGGCCTGGTCATCGGCGGCTTGGGCAAAGCGCTCACGCTCGTGATCTTCACGCACAAACGCACGGACCACGCGAGCGCCCGAAAGGCCTTCGCGGCAGATAAGCGCGATGCGGTCGAGCTTTGCCTGCAGCTGCTTGTAGTACGGAATACAGCGCGCCATGACAACCCAGAACACCAGGCCAATGGCGGGCGTGCAAATCAAAAAGATGATGCCGAGCTTAAGGTCGATGGCAAGGGCCGCGACCATGGAGCCCGCCGCCAGGAAGGGCCAGCGGATGAGCATGCGCACCCCCAGCGCCACGGCGAGCTGCACCTGGTTGACGTCGTTGGTAATGCGCGTGATGAGCGACGGCGTGCCAAAACGGTCGAGTTCGGCATAGCTCAGCTTGTTGATGTGCTGGTAGAGCGCGCCGCGAATGTCGGTGCCCATGCCCTGCGAGGTGAGCGCCGCCATCTTTTGGCAGACGAGCGTAAACGAGATGCCGATCACAGCCATGGCGCCAAGTACCATACCGTAGTGGACGACGGCGTTCACGTCGTGTGCGCCGATACCCTTATCAATCATCTGGGCAATCACCAGCGGCGTCAGCAGGTCAAAGATCACTTCGATCAGCTTGCACGCAGGACCAATCACCATATAGCGGCGAAACTTACCGCCAAAACGCCTGAGCAGCTCAATCATGTATAGGCGCTCCCTATCATCATCCACATTCAATTCGAACCATGATAGTACCGCCACCCCAAAAGAAGCGTAAACAACTCGTCATTTCTAATGGGATTCGGTTTCCAAAGAAGCGGAAAGGCACGCGCACGCCCAGCCAGTGTCGGGTCGACCGCTTGGTATACTTACATTAGTGCTACCAAGTTAGTCGCCGACCCTTGAAATGAGGTGCCGAGATGAACGACATTCTCGCAAGAAGAGCAAGACGAGCAACTGTGGGCATCGCCCTTTCCGCGGCACTTGTCGCGGGAATCGCCCCCGTAACGGCGATCGCGGCAGAAACCAGTTCCCCCACCGGTGCGGCCGTTTCGCAGACGAGCGCCGCCAACGGCAATTCGGGCGCCCCGCAGACAGAAGACGCGGCCGCCGCAAAAGAAAAAGCGTATGCAGCCATGCAGGAAGCGCTCAAAAACCTCGAGGCCGCAAAAGACGCCGCAAGTCCCGAGAAAATTGCGAGATTCAATGATGACATTGCCCGTTTTCAAGAGCTCCGCGACAAGATGGCGGCGCAAGCCGTCGAAGAGAGGGAACTCCTTCCCACCATGCAAGCGGACATCGATGCAGCCCAAGCCAAATACGACGGGGCCATCAACCGGGTAAGCGAGCTCCAAGCAGAATTAGACAAGAAACTTGAGGTGCTTAAGGCACTCGAAGCGCTCGGCGACGAGGAGCTTGTCGAAACTGTTAAACAGCAAATAAAGCAGTTGCGCCAAGAGATCGTAACGGCAAAAGCGCGAGTTGACTTTTGCGAAATGGAGCTCCGCGAGGTCAAGGGCCGCCTCGAAAGGCAGGAAAGACAAGTTAATGACTGTGAACGTGCTGCAGAGAAGTATAAAGCCCATACCGACCAGTTCATAGCCTGGCGAGATGCGCTCCTCGACAATTTGAAAAAAGCGCAAACGGCCTATGACGACGCCTGCAAGGCATACGAAGAGGCGAAAGCCGCGGCAGACAAGGCCACCTCGCCCGAGATAACGCAACCGACCGAGACGACGCCTCCCTCCAACTCGGCGCAACCGGCCGAGGCGACACAGCCCACCGGCTCGTCCGCAACCGGTAAAGACACCTCGCCAAACTCCACCAAGCAGGCGAACTCGAGCAGCGGCAAACAAGCAGATACGACCGCCGACAAGCTCGCGAACACGGGCGACACAACACCGAGCGCAATCGCACTCGCAGGAATCGCCACCGCAGGCCTCGGAATAACCGCCACAGCCACACGCCGCATCAGGAACTCAAAATAGCCGCCAGCGGTTATTGTCTTCGCCAATCCACAAGCCCAGAGACAAAAAGAGGCCTGTTTCCCCGACCAAAACCAGGGAAACGGGCCTCTTTACTTGTAAAAACAAATGGTAATGCCACCATCTCTTGAACCACGTAGCCATTGATGTCTTGGCGCAGCCAGCGAGCGACATCCAGGGCGAACAAGTTGGCATGAAAAAGGCAAGGCATAGACCTTCTGGTCATGCCTTGCCTTTTGAATGACAAATTGTTCGCCCTGGGTGGCGCGCAGCGTCGAGCATTGCGCGGTTTGGTAAAACCACGCAAAAAGAAAGCCCGTGCGCTCGATGGATTCGGATGCCCGACAGAGGCTCCTTATGGCTGCTTCCTTCCGGACCTGACCAGATTCGGAACATGTCGTCATCCGAACCCATCGAACGCGCTAGGCGCTCGGTATATCTTACCCGCTCCCGCCCGATGGGGCAAGACAGCTAATTTGGGACGGGGCTTTTTTGACTACTTTTTGACTGGTGGGGCATCAGGGTGGCGAAAGTAGTCAAGGAGGCCCCGTCCTAAATAGACTGATCTGGTGCTGTGCCACGAAAAGGGCCCATCTACTACGTTTAGGTCGCAGGGGTCGACCATAGCCGACTTTTTCGAAAATCGGCAAGCTTTCTACCTGCGGTTTTGTTTTTGCAAATTCCGGGATGGTCGAGGGTGGCCGGCTTAACGTAGTAGATGGTCGCATTTCGTGGCAAACGGTCCGACCCAAGACCCAAGGCAGCCAACCTCGAATGGCCATTCTCAAAGTTGCGGTGGAATACGGACTGAATTGGCCCCTTAAAGGCAAAAACACTCCGTATTCCACCGCAACTTATAGGGAGATAGGCCTTAGAGGCGAGCGAGGTCATAGGCTTGTGCGGC
>CAUCXP010000017.1 GCA_958446785.1 uncultured Collinsella sp.
CCGAGCCGGTCCGCAAACGCGTCCAGCTCGGCGGGCGTTACCTCTAAAGCCTCAGCCATTAACGATTCCTGCCGTGGCAGTACTTAAACTTCTTGCCGCTACCGCAGGGGCACGGGTCGTTGCGGCCCACGTTGACGTACGGATCGTCGCTCTCGGACTTGCGATAGGTGGTCACCTTGCCACCGTTGTTGACGGCAGCCGGACCACCCTGGACAGCCGTGCGGGCCTGCACCTGCGCCTGCTTGCGCAGCACCGAGTCGCCGTTGTCACCATCGACCTCGGCAGGACCGGAGAAGTGCGCACCCTCGAGCGCGGGCTCCTCCTTGTGCTCCACGGCACGCGGGGCAGCCTTGATCTCGATGCGCAGAACCGTGCGCAGGTAATCCTCGTACATGGTGTCGACGAGGATCTGGAACGCGCCGTAGGCCTCGGTCTTGTACTCGACCAGCGGGTCGCGCTGGCCAAAGCCGCGCAGGCCGATGCCGGTCTTGAGATAGTCCATCTCCTGCAGGTAGTTCATCCAGCGGGTATCGATGACGCGCAGCATGACCTGGGTGTTGAGCTCGCGCATCAGGTCCTCGCCCAAGCGCTCGGCCTTCATGTTGTAGCACTTCTCTACGTAAGCCAGGACATCGGCAGCCAGAGCCTCATAATCCTCGTCGGGGAACTTCGGCGTATCGATGTGGCCGGTGAGCTCCACAACCCACTTGCGCAGGCCCTCCAGGTCGCGCTCGCCATCGTGACTGTCCTTGGTGCAGAACTCCTGAACGCAGCGGTACACGGTGTCGTGCATGACCTCGGTGATGTGGTCGGTCAGGTCCTTGCCGTCCAGAATCTTATTGCGCTCAGCGTAGATGACCTGGCGCTGCTTGTTCATGACGTCGTCGTACTCAAGGACGCTCTTGCGCATGGAGAAGTTGATGCTCTCGACCTTGTGCTGGGCGCTCTCGACGGCCTTGGAGATGATCTTGTGCTGGATGGGCATGTCGTCGCCCATGTCGGCCGTGACCATCATCTTGGAGACGCGGTCCATCTTGTCGCCGCCGAACAGGCGCATGAGGTCGTCCTCGAGCGACAGGTAGAACTGAGTCTCGCCCGGATCGCCCTGACGGCCGGAGCGGCCGCGCAGCTGGTTGTCGATACGACGGGACTCGTGGCGCTCGGTGCCGATAACGGTCAGGCCGCCGGCGGCAAGCACGCGCTCGCGCTCGGCCTTGCAGGTCTCCTTGGCCTCGGCGTTAAACTGCTCAAGCTGCTCGGGCGTCACGTCCTCCATGGTCAGGCCCTCGTACTCAAGGCGCTCGCGCACCAGCTCGTCGGGGTTGCCGCCCAACAGGATGTCGGTACCACGACCGGCCATGTTGGTAGCGATGGTCACGGCGCCGTAGCGTCCGGCCTGGGCAACGATATGAGCCTCGCGCTCATGGTGCTTGGCGTTGAGGACCTCGTGCGCGATGCCGCGCTTGGTAAGGGCGGCCGACAGCTTCTCGGAGCTCTCGATGGAGACGGTGCCCACCAGGACCGGCTGGCCCTTAGCGTGACGACGCTCAACGTCGTCGGCAACGGCGTTGTACTTAGCCTGAATGGTGCGGTAGACCAGGTCCTCGTGGTCCACGCGCTGCACGGGCTTGTTGGAGGGGATGACCTCGACGGGCAGCTTGTAGATCTCGCGGAACTCGGCGTCCTCGGTGAGTGCCGTACCGGTCATGCCGGAGAGCTTGTCATACAGGCGGAAGTAGTTCTGCAGGGTGATGGTCGCCAGCGTCTGGTTCTCCTCGCGCACGAGCACGCCCTCTTTGGCCTCGATGGCCTGGTGCAGGCCCTCCGAATAGCGGCGGCCTTCCATGATACGGCCGGTGAACTCATCGACAATCTTGACCTCGCCGTTGGTGACCACGTACTGCTTGTCGCGGTGGAACATGTACTGGGCCTTCAGTGCCTGCTGCAGGTGATTGACCAGCTGGCCGGAGAGATCGGCATAGATATCATCGATGCCCAGGCGGCGCTCGATTTTCTTAAGGCCGCGCTCGGTGGCGGCAATGGTGTGCTTGGCCTCGTCCATGACGTAGTCGCCCGTGGGTTCAACGTCCTCGGTGGCGGTAAGCATGTCGTGCGACACGTCCTCGCCGCGCTCAAGGCCACGCACGGCACGCGCGAAGTCCTTGTAGGTGCTGGCGGACTTGGTGCCGGCGCCCGAGATGATGAGCGGCGTTCTGGCCTCGTCGATCAGGATGGAGTCAACCTCGTCGACGATAGCGTAGTTGTGGCCGCGCTGCACACGCTGCTCGGGGCGGGTGACCATGTTATCGCGCAGGTAATCGAAACCGAACTCGGAGTTGGTGCCGTACGTGACGTCGGCCTGGTAGGCCGGGCGCTTGAGCTCGAGCGGCATGTTGTTCTGGAGCAGACCGACGGTCATTCCCAGGTACTTGTAGATGCGGCCCATCCACTCGGAGTCGCGCTTTGCCAGGTAATCGTTGACGGTAACGACATGCACGCCCTTGCCGGCGATGGCGTTGAGATAGCCGGCCAAGGTGGAGACAAGGGTCTTGCCTTCGCCGGTCTTCATCTCGGCGATATGCCCCTCGTGAAGTGCCATGGCACCGATGAGCTGCACATCAAAGTGACGCATGCCCGCGATGCGCTTGGAAGCCTCACGCACGGTGGCAAAAGCCTCGGGAAGCATGTCGTCAAGCGACTCGCCGTTGGCGTAACGCTCGCGGAACTTATCGGTCTGGGCGCGGAGTTCCTCCTCGGTCATCTTCTCAAACTGGGGCTCAAGACCGTTGATCTGGTCGACGATCTTGTAGTAGCGCTTAAGGTCCTTATCGGATCCAAAGGACAGCAGCTTTGACATGAATCCCATGTGGTTTTCCTTTTTGGCCATCGCCCACGCCATGCAGCCTCGGGCGAGTTAAACACAGATAAATGTACTTTAGCCAAACAGGACGCGGCCTATACGGTCGACCTCGACCGCCACGTAATAACTACGACCCGACCGACCTGCCAAAAAGGGAGTGGTTTATTTTGGCAGGTTTTATCTGGACAAACGTTGTATCTCTGCCATTTGGTGCAAACCAACCCGTCCCCTTCGCACCAATCTGGTGCAATGGGAACGGGTTAGCCTGCACCAATAAAAAGAAAAGGGCCGCGCACCCAAACGGATGCGCGGCCCTTATGCCATGAATGCGAGCGATTCCGCGGCGAGCTATTTACTCAGCAGCCTCGGTGGTCTCGGCCTCGGCAGCGGCCTCCTCGACGGGAGCCTCTGCGGGAGCCTCGGCAGCCTGCTTGGCAGCCTCCTCGGCGAACTTAGCGGCACGCTTAGCCTTCTCGGCAGCCTTAGCCTCAGCGGCGGCCTTGCGAGCGGCCTCGGCCTCAGCAGCCTTGGCGGCCTTGGCGGCCTTGGCCTCCTCAGCCTTCTTGAGCTGGGCGGCAGCGGCGCCACCGAACTTGTCGGCGAAGCGCTGGACGCGTCCACCGGTGTCGACGAACTTCTGCTGGCCGGTGTAGAACGGGTGGCACTCGTTGCAAAGCTCAACCTTCATCTCGGACACGGTAGCGTGCGTCTTGAAGGTGTTGCCGCAGGAGCACGTCACCGTGCACTCGACATACTGGGGATGGATACCCTGCTTCATGGTAGGACTCCTTATTGGTCAGGCGCTGGTTACCGATCAGCGCATAAGGCGTCTTGGTTTCCGACCAAGACAACAAACTCGGCTATGGTACCACGGCGCCGCGTGTCCCACAAAAGGTTCACGGTCTTTTCGGAACGACACGAATCTGACCCATCGAAACACATCTCCACCGTTCCTTCAACTGGGAAAATGCCGTCCCCGGGGCCTGAGAAGGGCCCCGGGGACGTTCGACTGACTGCGGGAACGGCCTTTCCGCTCAATGTGTTCGGCTGAGATCGGAAATCAACCGTTTCATGTCATTCACCTCCCTCGTATGTATCGAGGTATTCCTGCTTGAGCGTCTGCGAGGACGACTTGATCTTTTCCACGAGCGCGCCGGCCTCGATGAAGTAGAACGAGTTGGTGAGGTCTGCCAGGTCGTCGAGCAGATGGCTTGAAATGAGCACGCTTCGTCCCCGCGCCACCTCGCTGCGCATCGCGTCGCAGGAGGTTTTCCGCTTTCCCGGATCGAGGCCGTTCAGCGGTTCATCGAGGATGAGGTACGGGCAATCGGTCGATATCGCCATGGCAAGCTTTACCTGCTGCTTCATTCCTGTCGAGAGTTTACGGGTCGGCTTGTCGAGATATGAGGAGATTCCGAGGGAGTCGCAGAGCGAGTCGATGTCGGTGGCCGATTTCCACGCCTCCCTAACGAAAGCAAGGTGCTCGAGGGCCGATAGCGTGGGATAGAGATCCGTGCCGCCCGAAGAGCTCAGGTAGACGAGTTCTGCAAATTCGGCTGATCGACGTTGGCTGATTCCGTCTGCCGCCAGGCTTCCCGAGCGGATGCGGGTGGGAAATTGGCCCGACAGCGCTTCAAGAAGGGTGGTTTTCCCCGAGCCGTTGGGAGCAACGAGGCCCGCCGCCGTTCCCGGGCTCAGGAAAAGCGACCCGATTGAAAGTATCGTCGTGCTTCCGTATCCCACGCTCGCGTCCAGAAGCTCGAGCCCATGGCGCTTTTTCGCGGGTCCAGGCTGTTTGGGGGAACGTGTCGCAACGGCGCCGACCGCAAAAAAGACCGCGACGTATGCCAGGGCCACGGCAAGCATCGATGCGCTGCCTGAACCGGAGCCAATGAATTCTGTCGGGAAGCATCCTACGTAACCCGTTGCCTCGATAGGCGAGAACACGGCCAGCGGCAGGAGATTGAGCGCGGCGTTATGCTCCAGCGCCGAATCGGACAGTAACGGGAATACCGGGGCCGCGACAAGCAGCGCGGAGGTAAGGGGGCCCGCGAGGACGCGCCTCGTTGCGGTCGATAGGACGGCGGAGCAAACGGATATCAAGGTTCCGCCCGCAAGCAGCGCGAGAAGCAGGGCTGTGAAGACGTTTCCCGCGGTCGTGGTGGTAAGCGCGCCGTCATGGAAGAAGGCGATCGGGTACCCAATTTGCCCGAAGCCGTTTAGGGCCAAGGCGTAAATGCCCCCGGGTGCGAGGCCGGCGAGGAGCATCGCGGTCCCCGCGGCGATTATCGAAAACACGATCTGGATAAGGCGCCGGAATTTGGGCACGGGCGCCTTTGCCGCCAGGGTCCCGGGCCTTGTGGCGCCGAGCACGAGTATCGACGAGAGAAGGAAGGGGATGAAGGGAAGGAAAGACGGCGCCGTGGCAATGGCGTAAGGCAGGAAGGAAAGGAATGGCAGGTCGTTTGCGGAGGCCGGGATATCCGTGATGCCGGAGCTGCTCAGGGCACGGCAATATGCGAGCTCTGCGTCATTGGTCTCTTGGTCTCCCACGATGGACCCGGATTGGAAGCCTTCGCCCATGAGCGCGTAGTAGCTCTCGGCAGAATCGAGAAAGGCGGCGTCGGTTTGAGCGGCAAGGGCGGCGTTCGCGTATCTTGCAAGCTCCGCGTCATTTTGCTGCTCTGGAGATAGGTCTGTGCCGCTGGCCTGGGGCGCGCGCGTATTGAATGCGTCGACAAAGCTCTGCATGCCCTGTTTCATAAAGAAGGGCCCGTAGATGGGTGAATTGAACGCAATGGGGACGGAAAAGGCTGCAGCGAGAACGAGCGTACAAATCCATGCGGCCCTGTCTCTTAGGATCAGTTTGAGAAGAAGTCGACAGTACATTTGGAAGCACCTACGTTCCTCAAAGAATCGTTAGATTAAAAGTAACAGACCGGATGAAGATACGTGCGACGGGGGCGAGGCGAATGGCTGAGCGGTATCGATACGCGGGTTCAACGGTATTATATTGACCACATAGATTTTTAACTTGCATTTCTACCCGCCCTTTTCGTAGAGTCGCCGATACGTGCTTAGCGCACCCTCGGCGCGTCCGGCAGGCTTTGCGAAATGGGATCCAGGAGACTTCGGCGCAGCATCATCTTGCGGAATGCTTCTAATGAGCCTCCCATCCTTCAAAAACAGAATCTCATCGCACAGCCTATCGACCGAATCCAAGATGTGGGATGACATGATGATGCACGTACCAGAATCGGCCAGCTTCCTGAGAATCTCGGAATGCAAGTCCACCCTGCTGGGGTCGAGCGCGTTCATGGGCTCATCTAATAGAAGGTACCGCGCGCCCGTCGCATACGCAATCGCCAGGGTAAGCTGCTGCTTCATGCCCTGGCTCAGAGTGCGGATCCTCATCTTCGCGAACTCGCCTATCTGCGTTTGTTCCACTATCTCTTCGATATCGCGAGCATGCGGCCACATATCGCAAACCATCTTGAGGTGATCTTCCGCACGCAATCCGGGATACAGCAGCGTCCCCTCACCAGGTGCATAGAAGATCATAGAACGGACCTCTCTCGCACCCGTACCCTGCACCTCATCCAGAACGATGCTCCCGTCCACGCGAGGACCCGGCAAACCTGCCATCGCACGCAGCAACGTCGTCTTTCCATGCCCGTTCGGAGCGACGAGACCGTAGACCGTACCCGGGGCAAACTCAGCGTTCACCGAATCTACGAGCACCTTCTTTCCATAAGAGATCGTCAGCGTTTGAAGGTCAATCATCGAGATCATCCCCTTTCGATCTTTGGAACACTCAGGCGCACCATCAACGGAGATACGGCGCCCAAGACCACCAGCAGAGCGCCCGATGCGCCGACGACCTCTCCAAAAGGCATCGCGTTCGTCCCTCGCCCAAGGAACCCAATCGTCCCCACCTGGGAAGCGGGATCAAACGAGGCGAATGGAGCCAGCAGCGCGACGCCCATGCCCACGCTTTCAACATGAGCGCTCAACGAACCCAACACCAAGAGAACCGCGCAAACCATTCCGGTGACAACGGGGTTGCGGCTAATCGCTGCTGTCAACGCAGCGACGACGGAAATCACGCCGTATGCCATGACCAGCAACGGAATACTGCACAACACCGCCTCCCCCACCATGGACGTTGTCGAAGCTCCCGCCCGAATGAGAGCGACGGGATACTCCGATCCACCCGCACCGTTCTTAATCACGGACACAACGACAGCGGGAACCATCGACACCAAAAGCAGCACCAAGCCAAGCAGGAGAGCCAGCGCAACAGCCGTCAGAAAACGCACATGCGCTGTTGCGGGGATCTGGAGAACCAGAAGGGAACGACACTGCAGGTGGGTGCACGCGAGCGATGTGACAACCACGGGCAACAGCAAAAATAAGGAGGGAAGCGCTGCCTGGAGATACGAAAGGAGGATTAATGGGGGCATCTTCGTACTTAACTCGTAAACCTTGGGGTCCGGCAAGCTCGCGATCGACTCAAGCAGAAGGGCGCGCGCCTCCGCACGAGAAGGAGTCTCCGGCTCGATTCCGATCGATTGCAGGAGAGTCGCATCTGCCGCGCCCAGCTCACCTCGAGCGCGCTCGTACGTCGCAAGGCTTCGAAACCCCTCCGCAGGCATAGGCGCGTACACGAAACCCGAAAGAGCATCCCGCATGTCTTCCAGGGCCGCTTTGCCCTCGACGTCCATATTCGCAGCGTTCTGCTCTAGATACCGATCTATTGAACGGAGCTCCCCATCCCTATACCGAACAGCGGAAACGTTATCAGCGTCAGGAAACATCTCGACCAGAGCCGGGGCCAGCATCGTCGTCGACATTGCAATCGCGCATACGGCGAGGGTAGGAGAACGCAGGAGCAGTTTCCCCATCGTTCTTACGTATGCAACGGCGGAGGCACAAGCGCTCGAACGAGTTGCCGTTCTCGATGCAGTGAAGGAACCTCTCTCAAGACAAATCGGGGATATCGGGCACGCGCAGCCGCTCTTTCCAGCAACGCAAAGCAGGCTAATTGCCAGCACCTCGATCCCGATTGCGCATACGAGGGCAATCGCGCCACGCTCGAAGCAAAGTCCGGGCAGATTCACTATCTGCGTTGTCGGGTACGGGCTATAGGCGCCGACGGTCAACTCAGTGTTCGCATACGTAAGGGGATTCAACAGGGCGAACTCACGTAAAGCGATGGATCTTCCGTAATACCCGGGAACCATCGTCACCCCCATCAGGGCACATACGAACACGATTCCAAGCGTAGGGTTATTGGCAATCTTCACGGCAAGGTGAACGACAAGCGAGATGAACGCTGCCACCAAGAATTGCAAGATGGCCGTCTGGGCGAACACCAGCCAAGCCGGTTTGATAACCGGAGTCGCATATTGAATGTAGCCTATCGGATAGAACGGCGAGCCCGGGCCATTCTTCACAAGCGCGGCGATTATCCCTGGAAGATTGATGGCGAGGACGGCAAGCATTGCAAAAACACTCGCCCATACGCTCGATGCAACAAGTCTACCCAGCTCGCCCATCGGTGCCTGGATGATGAGCTTTTCACGTTTGTTAAGACGCGCGGCAAGGAACGAGACGGCAACGGCCGTTGCGACCCATAGCAAGTACTCCTTCGATCCGTCATAATAGGTGTACTCTCCATCCGATATCTGCAGAAACGGAAGTAGGGGAGAGAGCGGTGCCAAGATAAGACGTCCCGCGGCAAGAGGGTACAGAAGCGCGGGCATGCTTGATGAAGAGGTATAGACACCGTCCTCCCCCGCATTCACAAGCGCATCCGCATAGGATGCTGACAATTCCTGCTCAACACGGGTTATTCCCGACTCGAGGTATTCGACCCGTCCGTCGATGCCAGCCGCGCTCCTGAAGACGGGCAGAGCACAAAGAACCATCAACGCAACAACGACAACACAGAGCGACCTGGAGGAGAGAAGCGACCTAAAGATCGCCTTCGAGATTTTGAGCATATTCATCGCCAACCTTAACCTCATCCAGTCGGAACAGAGGGGCCGAACAAAATGCTCGGCCCTTCCTCGCATCTAGTAGGTGCTATAGACAAATTGCCATTTATCAGTTGTGCCAAGAACACCACAGGAGCACATTGCAGCGAGGCGGGATTCCCTATGATGCGCGGATCGGCGATAGCCATTTCGGTAGGAGATCGTCTTGTAAGAGATGTTGAACATCGAGATGCTGTGCCCGCTTACGCCGCGAGGACAGCTGTAGCTCCAGTAGGTATCGACGACGACGTCCGTATACCCGAGGGGCTCAACGAGGGCACACTGGCTGCTCTCCTGGGAAGGAGGCATCGGGGTATCCGCAAAAGCGGGGGCTCCCGGCAGCAACAGACAAAGAGCGAGGCCGAGGAAAACCAAGAGCTTACACGACTTAACAGTACTGAACATAATCCTCTCCAATCTAGAGGGGTTTCGGTTGCAGCATGCTGTGATTACTTGCCTGCAAAGTCAATTTAACATAAACTGTTAAAAAGTAACCTGAGTTTTTTAAATTCTTCGGAGGTTATTATGAGTTCCGACAATCGCACTCCCCGGCTTCATTCCTTCCGCATCGCATGTGCGATAGCCTCTGCGACCCTTTGCGCCACCGCCATCGCACAAGTGGCGTTCTCCTTAAAGCCAGCAATCGAAGTGCTCGACAACCCTGTAATTGCAGACTCCCCCGCGTATCCAGCCCTTGCGATCTCGACATTGGTCCCTGCCGTCATCGGTATCGCTACGACCATCCTCAGCGCCGTTCTCGTGTGGACGATCAAGAGCGGAGACCCCTTCAAGAAAGGGTCTGCGACATGCTTGAAGGTGCTCGGCATTCTCTTCGTTGTTCAAGCTGCCACCAGCCTCTACGCCGGCTCACTCAAAACCTCCGTTTCGATGTTTGGCGGCGAGGGGGCCGTCGGCGCCCAAGAGATCGCTTCATCATTCGATTGGACCTCTCTGGTTCTCGGCATCGTCCTGTTCATGCTTTCCCAGCTCTTCTTGTACGCCCGAGAGCTGTACCTCGACTCCGACGAGATTGCGTAAGGAAACGCCATGCCCGTAATTGTTCGCCTCGACAAGATCATGGCCGAGCGAAAGATTTCCTCGAACGAACTTGCCGAAAGGATTGGAACCACGCCCGTGAACCTGTCCCGTATTAAAAAAGGGCATATTCGCGGCATTCGCTTCAACACACTCGAGCAGCTATGCCTCGCCCTTCGTTGCCAACCCGGAGACCTTCTCGAAGTCATGAGCGAAGAGGATGCCCGAAAGGAGTTCGGACTCGATTGGTCCGCCGAGGATTAGAGGGCGGTCGTACTCGCCCTGCACACGGGGATGCGAATCGGCGAGGTCTGCGGCCTTCGGTGGTGCGATGTGGATTTCGAGACGGGCCTGATCTCGATCAGACACTCGGTGGCGTACGCGAAGGGAATGGGTTCGTTCATCAAGGACACCAAGACCCATGACGCCAGGGGCATCCCCATCGACCCGGTCGGCCTACTCCCCTTCCTGAAGGAGACCCACGAGATCGACTGCGGAAAGCTGCGCTTGCGCGGCCTTACCGGGGCGGTCGAGATCGGGGACTGCTACATCCTGTCGGAGCCGGGCGCGACCTTCGCGACGACAAGCTATATCCGCAGGGCGTTCAAGACGTTCTCGGAGACCAACGGCCTCATGGGCACCAACGACGAGCTGATCACGTTCCACGGCCTTCGCCACACGTTCGCAACGCAGTGGATCCGCCAAGGCGGCGATATCAAGGCGCTCCAATCGATCCTCGGCCACAAGGACGCCATGGCGACGCTCAACGTCTACGCCGACATCGAGCCCATCTCCAAAATCCATAACATGCTGCGCGCCACGCCGTGCCTTTGGCGCGGGCACCTCGGGCCGAGGGTCGATCCGGGTCCCATGTTCCAACAGAGGATCCAGGAGTCCATCGAGACGCTCCAGGCGTTCGGCTACGGCATCACCGAGCCGGACGACCGAAATATCGCCATACGCGACGTGAAGACGAACAGTTGGCTCTAGCTCACCGAGTACGCGGCAGTGCTGGGCCCATCCCAACTGAGGTCACGGTGGTCCGATAGGGGCGCCGCCCGCGGCATGCGCCGCGGAGCGGTATCCCCTACCGAAGGGCGGGGATGCCCTCCGCTTCCAGTTCGGAATCAGCCGTCGGAGGCGTTCGGCTGACTGCGGGAACGGCCTGTCCGCTCAATGTGTTCGGCTGAGATCGGAAATCAACCCAACACGAGCCGGACACGCGCCAGACGGCTCTTCCCCGTACGGCCTTCCCCCTTACGCTCATGTTGCAGGCATGTAACGCCGCAGCGAGCGCGCCTTTTTTGCGCCAGACAGGTACAATGATGAACACTGTACCGTAGCGGAGCGCCCCGCGCGCACCGCAACCACGCGAAAGGGTTTCCCATGGCCGAGATCTCGTCCTCCCGCATCGTCATCACCGTCCTTGGCAAGAACCGCCCCGGCATCGTCGCCGGCGTCACCCGCGTTCTGGGCGAGGCCAACGTCGACATCCGCGACATCACGCAGTCCATTATCGAGGACATCTTCACCATGACCATGCTGGCCGACACCGCCGAGTCCAAGCTCGACTTCGCCGAGCTGCAGAAGGCGCTGGCCGAGGCCGGCGAGCTTTCGGGCGTCAACGTGTCCATCCAGCGCGAGGACGTCTTTAACTTTATGTACCGCCTGTAGCGAACAGGCCGTACGGGAACAGGCCGGCGCATCTGCACCCAAGCACGCCGCCCCCACACGGCCCCGAGAGGAGCGCGCATGGCTTACGACGCCAAGAAAATCTACTACCGCTTCGATGACCATCTGAGCCACTTGGTCTTGGATTATGAGGCGAGCCGCCAGATTTCGCCCGAAAGCGAAAACCTCTACTACGGCCTGCCGACCTCCCCATACGACGAGGGCCTATTCGTAGAGCATAACGTCAAGCGCGGCCTGCGCAATGCCGACGGATCGGGTGTGGTCGCGGGCCTTACCCGCATCTCGGACGTGCACGGCTACAACAAGGTCGACGGCAAAGTCGTGCCCGACCAGGGCAAGCTCACGCTGCGCGGCTATAGCATCGAGGATCTGGTCAACAATGCCCAGGCCGAGAATCGCTATGGCTACGAAGAAGTCGCCTATCTGCTTATCACGGGCTCGCTGCCCAACAAAGAGGAGCTCGACGGCTTCTGCGAGCGCCTTGGTGCCTTTAGACATCTGAGCGACGAATACGTCAAAGAGTTCCCCATGACCACGGTGTCGTCGAGCATCATGAATGTGCTCCAGCGCGCCGTGTTGCTGCTCTACGCCTTCGACGCCGAGCCCGACGCGATTACGCCCGAGCATGAGATCGACGTGGCCATCTCCATGCTCGCACGTCTCCCGCGCATCGCCGCTTTCGCACACATGGCCTCGATCGCCAAGCTTCGCGGCTCCGAGGTTCACGTGCCGCACCCCACGCCCGGTCTCTCCACCGCCGAGACCATCCTACAGGTGCTCCGCGGCGGCATGGCGTTCACCCGCGATGAGGCCATGCTGCTCGACGTGATGCTCATGCTGCATGCAGAGCACGGCGGCGGCAACAACTCCACGTTCGCCTGCCGCGTGCTGTCCTCTTCGGCCACCGACCCGTATTCTGCCTACGCCGCGGCTATCGGCTCGCTCAAGGGTCCGCGCCACGGCGGCGCCAACGCCAAAGTCGTGTCCATGCACGAGGACATCCGCGCGCATGTTTCCAACTGGGAAAACGAGGACGAGGTCGCGGCCTACTTGGGCAAGATCCTCGACAAGCAGGCCTTCGACGGCACGGGGCTCATCTACGGCATGGGCCACGCCGTCTATACGCTCAGCGACCCGCGCGCCGAGGTCTGCCGCCGTTACGCGCGCACGCTTGCCGCCAAGAAGGACCTGGGCGATGAGTTCGCACTCATCGAGCGCATCGAGCGCCTGGCGCCGCAGGTGATGCGCGATCACGGCATGACCAAGCCCATCTGCGCCAACATCGACCTGTACACGGGCTTTATCTACAAGATGCTCGGCGTGCCCGAGACGCTCTTTACGCCGCTATTCGCCGTCGCCCGCATGGCCGGCTGGTCGGCGCACCGCATGGAAGAGCTCTTCTGCGCGCACCGCATCATCCGTCCCGCGTATCGCCCGGTTATCGAGCCGCTGAAGTACAAGCCGCTCGCCGACCGCTAGGACGCGGACCGTTATAGAACCCGAGCGTGGCCAGGGCATCACCGCCCTCGGCCACGCTTTTTATGCCAGTAGAAAGGGCTGCATCGAATGATTGTGTTTTCCGACATGGATGGAACGCTGCTGACGAGCGATAAGCAGATGAGCGACGCCACCTGGGCGATGCTCGACGAGCTCGCGCGCCGCGGTATTGAGTTTGTGCCCTGCACGGGGCGCCCGCTGTCGGGCATCTTTGAGCCCATCCTCGCCCATCCCGCCGTGCACTACGCGGTCTGTGCCAACGGCGCCAGCGTCTGGCAACTCGACGACGGTACGCCCACCGATGTCTCACGTGCCACGCGCATTTTGAGCCGACCGCTCGACCGCGCCATCGCCCACCGCGTCCACAGCATTGCCGTCGGCCATGACGTCACCTTCGATATCTTCGCGGATGGGCAGTGCTTCCTCCCCCGCTCGCTCTACACGCGCCTGGACGAATTCTGCGGCGGCGACCCCCACATCGCGGCTTCGCTCAAGCGCACACGAACACCGATCGACATGGATATCGACAGCAAGATCGACGGGGTCGAGACGCTCGAACGCATCGCCATGTACTGGCACGACCCGGCCGATCGCGACGCCATCGCGGCTGAGCTCGACACGCTCGGAGGCATTGAGGTCACGCGTTCTTATGCCATGAATATCGAGGTCATGGGTGAGGCTGCCACCAAGGGAACGGCCCTCACGTGGCTATGCGAGCACCTGGGCGAGCGTCTCGCCGACGCCTGGGCGTTCGGCGACAACATCAACGACATCCCCATGCTGCAGGCAGCGGGCCACGGCATGGCCATGATCAACGTACCTATTCTAATCCGGATCTTGGCTGGGAAAAGTCACATAACTGGAATATAGG
>CAUCXP010000018.1 GCA_958446785.1 uncultured Collinsella sp.
TCATAACCATATGCAGCAGCAAACGCAGTGATGGCTGCCATCATGGCCTGCCCCAAGGGCGGGCGCGTGCTGATCCCCGCCGGCAACTACCGCATCAAGTCCCTCTTCCTTAAGAGCAATATCAACATCGAGCTTGCCGAGGGCGCGGTGCTGCTGGCCCGCCACGACCGCGCCGCGCTTGCCTACATTCCGGGCACGGTCACGGGTGACGAGGGGGCTGGGTACGCCGGCACCGATATGCTGCCCCTGGGCCGTTGGGAGGGCGAGAGCTTCTCGACCTACTGTTCGACCTTTACGGGCCTGAGCGTGCACGACGTGTGCATCTATGGCCGCGGCGCCATCGACGGCCAGACCGATTTTGCCGAGGACAACTGGTGGAACAAGGACTTTAAGAACATCTTCCGTCCCGAGGAGGGTCGCGAGATCGCCCGCCCGCGCATGATCTTCCTGTCCGAGTGCGAAAACGTGAGTCTTGCCGGCTTTACCGTGCGCAACAGCCCGGCGTGGAATATCCATCCCATTCTGTGCGAGCACGTCGATGCCCTGTGCCTGTCCATCGAGGGTCCCAAGAACTCCCACAACACCGACGGTTTCGATCCCGAGAGCTGCGGTTTTGTCCGCATCCTTGGCTGTCAGTTCTCGGTGGGCGACGACTGCATCGCCATCAAGAGCGGCAAACTGGGCATTGAACCCGAGCTCCGTCCCGCCACGCACGACGTGCTGATCTCGCACTGCTACATGCACGACGGCCACGGCGCTGTGGTGCTGGGATCCGAGGCCGCCGGCGGCATCAAGGACCTCACCGTGAGCAAGTGCCTCTTTGAGCGCACCGACCGCGGCCTGCGCGTCAAGACACGCCGCGGACGCGGCAAGGACGCCGTCAACGAGGGCATCACCTTCGAGCACATTCGCATGGATAAGGTGCTCACGCCCTTCGTGGTCAACTCGTTCTACTTCTGCGACAAGGACGGCAAGACCGACTACGTGCAGTCTCGCGAGGCGCTGCCCGTCGACGACCGTACGCCCGGCTTTGGCGCCACGACGTTTTGCGATATCGAGGCCACCAACTGCCATGCGGCCGCGGCCTATATCACGGGCCTTCCCGAGAGCAAGGTGACGCGCCTGACGTTCCAGGATGTCCATGTGACCTTTGCCGCCGATGCCGAGCCCTTTGTGCCGGCCATGGCCTGCGGCGTGGAGCCCATGGTGCGCCAGGGCATCATCGCGCAGAACGTGAAAGTCCTCGACCTGCAGAACGTGCGCATCGAGGGTCAGGATGGCGACGAGCTGCAGCTGCAAAACGTCGACAAGGTTATCCGCGCGTAGGGTAGTGCTCCTGCACAAGTGAATACGGCATGTTGAGGCGTGCGACGGTCGGGTCTGCCCGGCTGTCGCACGCAATCTATAGGTGCCGGCATTGCATGGTGGGTGTTCTGTGACAGAAAGCGTAATGACAGATGAGTGGTAAAGAGCAGCTCTTTGAGGTATCGCTCGAACGCGAAGGCGCGTATCGCAGCATTTCGGCGGCGCTCGAGGCGGCGGAGCGGTGCGTGTCCGATACGACCGTGCCGGTGCGTGTGCTGGTGGTGCCGGGCGAGTATCGCGAGCAGGTCGAAATTCGTCGTCCGCATGTGACGCTCGAGGGCGAGACGGCCGACAGCGTGCGTATCGTGGGAGGCCTGGGTGCCAAGATGCCTTCGGAAGATGGTAGCGGCCAGGATGGAAGACTCGGCACCTTCCGTACGTACACGGTGCTGGTCGATGCCGACGACGTGACGCTTGCGGGTCTAACAATCGAAAACAACGCCGGTGATGGGCGCGAGGTCGGCCAGGCGATTGCCCTGTATGCCGATGGTGACCGCCTGGTTGTCGATGCCTGCTGCATTAAGGGACACCAGGACACGCTCTTTTTGGGGCCGCTGCCGCCGCGCGAGGCCAAGCCGGGCGGCTTTATAGGCCCCAAGCAGTTCGCCCCGCGCCGCGTGGGGCGGCAGTATTTTCGACGTTGCCGGATCGAGGGCGATGTCGACTTTATCTTTGGCGGCGCGCGTGCCTACTTTGAGGGGTGTGAGATTCGCTCGCTCAACCGCGATATGGATGTCAACGGGTATGTAACGGCAGCCTCCACGCCCCAGGGCGAGCCGTACGGATTTGTGTTTCATGGCTGTTCGTTTACAGCCGATGAGGGCATTGCCCCCGGATCGGTCTATCTGGGTCGTCCATGGCGCGAGTGGGCCCAGACCGTTTTGCTCGAATGCTGGCTGGGCCCCCATATTTCACTCGAGGGTTGGTGGGATTGGAATAAGCCAGCGGCACATGACGGCACCCTGTATGCCGGCGGTGCCCTGTTTGGCCCGGCGGGTGATACTGCCGCTTGGGTGCCGTGGGCGCATTGCCTGACCGGTCAGGATTCCGAACGCTATGCGCGTGACCGAGTGCTTGCCGGCACGGATGGTTGGGATCCCGAGGGCGGCGACGGTGATGCGGTAGAGACGGCCGGGCTATCTGCCAATGGCCGCACCGTGCACATCGAGACGTACTACGAGGACGAACCTGCGCTGCGCGCCCGACTGAAGCGCGAGGGGCGCTCGGCCGCATTTACGGGCAAGACTCCCACAGACTTTGAGGCATGGAAGGCTGCGACCAGGACTCGTCTGTACGATATTTTGGGTCTTTCGCTTATGGACCGCGCCCCGATTGAGATTCGTGAGCTCAATCGCGTGCGGGTTGCCGGCAGCATCGTGCGTACTCATGCGGTGCTGCAGGTTGAGCACGATGTGTGGATGCCGTTTTACCTGTTGGAGCCGTCCCGCCCCAAGCTTGACGAGCGGGGACTCAAGCGCTGCTATATCTGCCCGCATGGTCACCAGGGGGCGGGTGCTGCAAGCATAGCCGGCGTTGCGGGCGTGCCGGCGGTCGACGATGCCGTGCGTAAGTTCAATTACGACTACGGTCTGCGTTTGGCGCGCATGGGTTATGTGACCGTCTGCCCCGATGCGCGTGGTTGGGGATACCGTCGTGACTGGAAGGGTCAGGGCGACGACGAGAACAGCTACCTGCGCGGTACGTGTCTGAATCAAGCACGTATGGCCGAGCCGCTGGGTCTTACGGTCGCGGGCCTCAACGCCTGGGACAACATGCGCTTGATTGATTACTTGGAGACACGCGGTGACATTGCCATGGACGACCTGGGCTGCTTTGGTTTTTCGGGCGGCGGTTACATGACGTTGTACCTGTCCGCGCTCGACCCGCGCGTGCGCAAGGCGTTTGTCTCGGGCTATCTGTACGGCGTTGATGATTCGCTACTGCACCTCAACGGCAATTGCAGCTGCAATTACACGCCTGGACTCTGGCGTCTGCTCGACATGGGCGACATTGCATCGCTTGTCGCGCCACGGCCGCTCTTGGTTCAGAGCTGCGAGAAAGACCATCTCAACGGCGCCCGCGGGCTTGCGAACGTAGACGAGCAGCTCGATATCGTTCGCGACGCCTACGCGCTGCTGGGCAAGGACGAAAACCTTCTGCACGAGGTCTGCCCGGGTGGACACCACCTGGGCGTGGCGCATCTTGCCGAGGATATCGAATGGCTCGATTCGCAAGTTGCGGAATACGCCCACGCATAGCCCCTCGGATGTTGTGAATGAACGGTATGTACCTGTATGACCGCCGGTGTGCGGGTGAGGAGAAGAATATGGAAACGAAAAACTTGAGCGAATCGACCGTCTGCTGCTTTGGCGATTCGACCACCTGGGGCGATAACGGATGCGGCGGGGGAGGCAACGACATCTCTTGGACCTCGCACCTGGGTGCGCTGCTGGGCGGCGCTACGATCGAGAACTTTGGTATTAAGGGTTCGCGTATTGCCGTCAAGGCCGACCGTAGCGATTCGTTTGTTGAGCGCTTGGACGGCATCGATCACACGGCAGATATCTGCATCGTCTTTGGCGGCGTTAACGACTTTAGCCGTAACGTGCCGTTGGGAGAGCTGGGCAGCACGGACGTGCACGAGTTCTACGGTGCGCTCGACTACCTGATCCGCACCATCACGGCGCGCTCGCCTCAGGCAAAGCTGATGTTTATGACGCCGTGCAAGACGAGCGGCAAACACGAGAAGGATATTCCGGCAAGCAACGAGGCCAACCATCTGGGCCTGACGCAAGACGCCTATGTGCGCGCGATGCTGGAGGTCTGCGATCGCTACTCGGTGCCGGTGATCGACCTGTATGCGCAAAGCGGCATCAGCCCGTTTTTGCCGGAGCACCGCGAGCTCTACATGCCGGACGGTCTGCATTACAGCCCTGCCGGCTATGAGCGCCTGGCGCATCGCATCGCTGCGGGCCTCACCGCCGTTTGCCGTTAAAAGTTTGCCGTTCACGGGGATTATAGGGTTAACGTTCACCCTATAATCCCCGTTCGCGTTACACTAGGGGAAACGTTCACCCATCAATAACGTCAGAGGGGACAGCAATGGGTTGCAATCAGATTCTGGACCGTTATATCGAGCAGTTGATCGAGACCTCTACGCCTCAGGCGCCGGCCTGGAATATCGAAAAGCTTCGCGCCGGCAAGGAGAACACCTGGAATTACATTGACGGCTGCATGATCAAGGCGCTCATCGAGCTGTACGAGATCACCGGCGAGCAGCGTTACCTGACCTTCGCCGACGACTATATCGACTTCTTTGTCCAGGATGACGGCACCATCAAGCATTACGATCCCCAGGAGTACAACCTCGACAACGTCAACGCGGGCAAAACCCTCTACAAACTCTATGACCTGGTGGGCAAGCCCAAGTACCGTGCCGCCATGGATACCATCTACCGTCAGCTCGAGACCCAGCCGCGTACCAAAGAGGGTGTGTTTTGGCACAAAGCCGTCTACCCCAACCAGATCTGGCTCGACGGCATGTACATGGCGCAGCCGTTCTACATGCAGTACGAGCTGAGCTTCCACAACCGCCGTGCCTGCTCGGATAGCTTCCATATGTTCCAGGTGGTGCACGACCTGATGCGCAACCCCCTCAACGGCCTGTACTATCACGCCTACGACGCGAGCCGCAAGCAGTTCTGGTGCGATCCCGTCACCGGCCTTTCGGCCAACTTCTGGCTGCGCGCCGAGGGCTGGTTCGCCATGGCGCTCATCGATACCTGGGAGCTCATGCCGCCCTCGATGTCGGCCGAGAAGGACGAGATCCGCAAGATGTTCCACGACCTGATCGACGCCATGCTGCCGTATCAGGACGAGAAGACCGGCATGTGGCACCAGGTCATCAACCTGCCCAATATCGCCCCCAACTATCTGGAGGAGTCGGGCAGCGCCATCTTTTCCAACGCCATCATGAAGGGCGTGCGCCTGGGCGTGCTGGGCGAGCGCTACTACCAGTACGGCCGCCGTGCGTTTGACGGCATCTGCGACACGTGCCTGTCCGAGCGCGACGGACAGCTGGCGCTCGACAACATCTGCCTGGTGGCGGGTCTTGGCAACACCGCGCACCGCGAGGGCACGTTTGGCTACTACATGAGCGAGCCCGTCGTCAAAAACGACGCGAAGGGCGTGGCGCCGCTGGTGCTCGCCTATATCGAGACTATGCATCATGACAAGTTGGCCGGTAAGCGCGATCCGCTCGCCCCTTCGGGCGTGTGCTCCATCGATGACCCGTTTGGCGGCTACACGCCGGGCATCAATGCTCATAAGGGGCGTGAATAGCGTGGGGGCCATTACTCCGGGCGTGCGTTTACACGACCTTCCGCAGGGGACCGTCGAGGAACGCATTCGCATGGCAGGAGAGCTGGGCTTTTCGTGCATTCAGCTGCCGAGCAAGGTGCTCTACGCATCAATGGGAATCGATCGATGCGGTCTGACCTGCGAGCTCGCCGAGCATTTGCGTGCGGTGCTCGATGAGGCGGGCGTTTCGGTCGCCGTGCTCGGCTGTTATAAGAATCTGGCGACGCCCGATCGACAACAGCTCACGGATAGCTTTGCCGAGTACGAGGCGTGCTTGAACTTTGCTCAGATGCTCGGCGGCTGTCCGGTTGGCACCGAGACCGGTCGTCCCAATGCGCAGAACCGCGTTGCTGACGACCGTATGACCGACGAGGCACTCGATGCGTTTATGGATGGACTCGCGCGCGTCTGCGAGTGCGCCGAGGCCGTGGGTGGGCAAATACTGATCGAGCCCGGCTGGAACGAGACGGTCAATACGCCCGAGCGTTGCCGCGAGGTTCTGGAGCGCGTTTCGAGCCCGGCGCTCGGCGTGATCTACGACCCGGTGTCGCTGCTGCATCCCAGCGTCGTTGGCGAGGCGCAGGAAATCACCGCGCGTATGCTCTACTTATGCGGCAGTAAGATTCGCGTGCTGCACGCCAAGGATTTTGAGGTCGTCGACAACGAGGACGAAGCCGGCTGGTGCGATGGTACGGGTTCTCGCCTGGTGTGCCACGGCGTGGGCGAGACGGGCCGCTATGACTTTGAGCCCGTGGTGGCCTGGGCGGCTGCCGCCTGTTCGGGGATTCCTTGTGTGGTCGAGAACAGCGTGCCGGCGACGGCGGCTAGCTGCCTGGCGACACTCGAGCGCATGTCCGCTCGCTGCGGGGCTCCGCATCGCGAGATATAGCATTGGCTTTTGCCGTGGCGGCATATTGAGTTTGCTTGACTGGGGGGCGGCGGTGAAGGGTTTTTATCGTCGCCTCATTGGATTACATCAAAAAGGGGAGTTGCGTGGCTATCCACATTGTCGAAGAGGCGAATCGTTGCCTAGGTTGCAAAAGGGCGTTCTGCCAGCTTAAAGGCTGCCCGGTGCAGACGCCTATTCCGCAGGTCATTGACTTGTTCAAGCAGCGTCGTCTGGAAGAGGCAGGTGAGCTGCTGTTCCAGAACAACCCCATGAGCGCGGTCTGCTCCATGATCTGCAACCATTCGGGCCAGTGCGAGGGCGCGTGCATTCAGGGCCGCAAGGGCGCACCGGTGCATTTTTCGAGTATCGAGAACTATATCTCGACGGCATATTTGGACCGTAAGGAGTGGAAGCCCGCGCCGTCGTGCGGCAAGCAGGTTGCCGTGGTCGGTTCCGGTCCTGCCGGCATTACCGTGGCCATTAAGATGGCCCAGCTGGGCTGTGCCGTCACGGTGTTTGAGCAACGCCCCGAGATCGGCGGCGTGCTGGAGTACGGCATCCCCGAGTTTCGCCTGCCCCGTGCTCTCGTGCAAAAGTACCGTCACGTGATGTGCTCGCTTGGCGTACGCGTCCGTCCCTCGACCACCATTGGCGGCGCGCTGCATATCGACGACCTGTTGCGCGACGGCTACGATGCGGTCTTTGTCGGTACCGGTACCTGGCGCGCCCGCAAGCTGGGTATTCCCGGCGAGTCGCGTGGTAACGTACTGTTTGGTATCGATTACCTGGTCGATCCCACGAGCGTGGCGATCGGTCAGAACGTGGCGGTTATCGGCGCCGGCAACGTGGCCATGGATGTTGCCCGCACGGCTCTGCGCTCGGGCGCTCGCAAGGTTACCGTGTATGCCCGATCGCGCCATATCTCGGCCATCGATGACGAGGTGGAGCTGACCGAGCTTGACGGTGCCGAGATCGTGCGCGGCAAGGCGATTTGCGCCATCGACGATAACGGTCCGGTTTTCGAGACGGCTATCTTTGACGAGGGCGACAACGTGGTGGGCTACGAGGAAGAACTTGACCATGTGCCCGCCGACACGGTTGTGATTGCGGCCTCGCAGGTGCCCAAGGACAAACTGGTGCTTACGACGGGCGGTCTGGAGACCGACCATCGCGGTCTTCTTTCGGTCGATGAGTGCGGCATGACCACCGTGCCTGGCGTCTTTGCCGCCGGCGACGTGGTCAACGGCCCGCTCACCGTGGTCCATGCCGTAGCCGGCGCCAAGCTCGCCGTCGAAGGCATGACCAGCTATCTGGGCCTCTAACCCACCCCGCCCATCAGTTGCGGTGGAATACGGACTGTTTTGGCTGTCAAAGGCCTTATCTACTCCGTATTCCACCGCAACTTTTTGTGGGCTGAGTAAAAGCCGGGGGAGCGTGTACGGTCGGGTACAGCGCAGTTGCTGATACGATAAGTACGTTAGCAACTGCCGCCGAGCGGCTCAAACGAAAGGAACCCTGTATGGAGTCTTCCGCCTACCCGATGCTCTTTAGCCCGATCAAGGTCGGTACGACCGAGGTCAAGAACCGCGTCTTTATGCCGCCGGTGTCCACGAACCTGGCCGATCATGGCTATGTGACCGACGACTTGGTCGATCATTACCGTGCCCGTGCCAAGGGCGGCGTGGGCCTCATCATCACCGAGGTCGTGACGGTCGAGCCCACCTATACCTATCTACCGGGTGACATGTGCTGCTACGACGACACGTTTATCCCTGGCTGGGAAAAGCTCGCCGCGGCCGTCCACGAGTATGGCTGCAAGATCATGCCGCAGCTCTTCCACCCCGCCTACATGGCCTTTAACATTCCGGGCACGCCGCGCCTGATCGCTCCGTCCTTTGTGGGCCCGTCCTATGCCCGCGAGGCGCCGCGCCCCATCACGGTCGATGAGATCCACGAGCTCACGCATCAGTTTGGTGACGCTGCTGTGCGCATGCAGAAGGCCGGTGTCGACGGCGTCGAGGTCCATGCGGCACACGCCCACGGCATGCTCGGCGGCTTTTTGACCCCGCTCTATAACAAGCGCACCGACGAGTACGGTGGCTCGCTCGACGCCCGCATGCGCTTCCTGCTCGAGGTCATCGCCGAGATTCGCGAGCGCTGCGGCAAGGACTTTATCATCGACGTCCGTATCTCGGGCGACGAGTACACCGATGGCGGCCTGACCCTCAACGACATGATCTATGTCTCGCGTCGCTTGGAGAAGGCCGGCGTCGACATGATCCACGTGTCGGGCGGCACTACCATCAAGCGCGGCTCCGCCATTCCCGCCGCCGGCACGCAGCAGGCCTCGCACGCCGCCTGCTCGCGCGAGATCAAAAAGCACGTCAACATTCCCGTTGCCACGGTCGGCCGCATTAACGAGGCATGGATTGCCGAGGAACTGATCGAGGACGGCGCCGCCGACATCTGCATGATGGGCCGTGCCAATCTGTGCGATGCCGAGTTCTGCAACAAGGCGGCTGCCGGCAACGCCGACGAGATCCGTCCCTGCATCGGCTGTTTGCGCTGCCTGAACGGCATTATGTTTGGCAAGCGCATCTCCTGCACCGTCAACCCGGACGTGGAGCGCGACGAGGCCGGCTACGAGCCTGCCGCCGAGGCCAAGAACGTACTGGTTGTGGGCGCTGGTCCTGCGGGCATGGAGGCAGCCTACATTGCCGCCAAGCGCGGCCATAACGTTGTGCTCGTGGATAAGCAGGACGAGCCGGGCGGCGAGATGCGCATCGCAGCCGTTCCGCCGGCAAAGCAGGAACTCACCCGCGTGATCAAGTATCAGTACCGTCGTCTGGCCGAGGCCGGCGTGAAGTGCGTATTTGGCACCGAACTTACTGCCGAGGATATTCAGCGTGACTACGCCGGTTACGAGGTCGTCCTGGCCTATGGTGCCGAGCCCATCGCTCCGGCCTTCATGCAGGGCTTTAAGCAGGTTATGACGGCTGACGACCTGCTGGGTGGCAAGGCTTTCCCGGGCAAGAAGATCGTCATCGTGGGCGGCGGCACCGTTGGCTGCGAGACGGCCGATTACCTGGCCCCGCTGGTCAACGACCTGTCGCCGGCCAATCGCGATGTCACCGTTATCGAGATGACCAAGACGCTCGCCGCTAATGAGGGCGGCGCCGGTCGCGCGGTGCTCATCACGCGCATGCTCTCCAAGGGCGTCCACGTGCTGACCGAGGCTAAGGTGACCGAGATTACCGAGGATACCATCAGCTACGAGAAGGACGGTGAGGTCCACACCATCACCGGTGCCGATACGCTGGTGCTTGCCATGGGCTACCGCCCCAACACCAAGCTGGCCGATGACCTTGCCGTTGCCGGCGTTGCCACCCACGTGCTGGGCGATGCCCAGAAGTGCGGCAACATCCGCGACGCCATCGGCGACGGCTACAAGGTCGCCTGCGAGCTGTAGGCTCTTGGCAAATAGGGGAGCGGCCGCCTTGCGGTGACTCAAGCGATAGCCAATCTAAAAAGGCGCCGCGACACATGGATCGTCGCGGCGCCTTTTGTCTGGCGGTTTGTTGGGGGTCGGTGCGCCCCGTGGGCCTTATTACAGGCCCAAGATCTCCTTGACCTTGGCGATGATGGCCTCGTCGGTGGCGTTGGCAAAGAAGTACTCCTGGAAGTGCTCACCAGCGAGGGCGCCCTTCACCAGATCCTGATCGATCTCGCCCAGGACGTCGACGAGCGGACGCATGGTCACAGCGCGCACGCCGTCGAGGATCTTCTTGTTGCGCTGCTCGGGCTCAACGCGCTCGGCGGGGTAGCCGTTGCCCGAGCCAAAGCCAAAGAGCTTCTCGAAGGTGTACTCGAGGTTGAGCTCCTGGCCCCAGCCGTTCTTGAGCGCGAAGGGCATGGCGACGGCGTTGCCATCGTTGACCTGGGCAAAGGTGTAGGCATCCAGCGGGTCGGCAACATGGCCGCACAGCACGCCGGGGAAGGAGTTGCAGGCGAGCATAGCGCCCTCGCCGGTGCCGCAGCCGGTCACGACGTAGTCGGCGGCACCGGAGTTGAGCAGCACGGCGGCAAGAATGCCGTTCTGCACGTAGGTGAGGGGCTTGGAGTCGGCGTCGGCATACATGCCATAGTTAAAGACGGTGTGCCCCATGGGCTCGACAACCTTCTTAAGGGCAGCCTCGATCATGGGGTTCTTGGAGTTCTGAGAGTTCTCGTTGATCAGAGCAATCTTCATTTGAGTTAACCTTTCAACTTAATCTTCCAGTTTTTTGTTTCTGTGCGCGGGCGGCGGCAAAGCCAACCCGCGATGAGCTATGCGGGCGGTCGGCAGTTAAGTCTGTCGCGAGTTCCGCACAAACCGAAGCGCCTGTGTTGGCTGGTGCGTGACGGTGGCGAGGGCGCGCGGAGTGCGGCAGATTGGCGTGAAAGAGGAGCGAAGCGTACTTCGGTACGCGAGCGACGGTTTGAGCGCCAAGGTGCCGTGCTCCGCGCGGCCGCAGCCTATTGCGGCTGTTTGCCGATGTAGGCGAGGATGCCGCCGTCCACGTACAGAATGTGCCCGTTGACGAAGTTCGATGCGTCGGAAGCCAGGAACACGGCGGGACCCTTCAGGTCCTCGGGCGTGCCCCAACGGGCTGCGGGCGTCTTGGCAATGATGAACTGGTCAAACGGATGACGGCTGCCATCGGGTTGCGTCTCGCGCAGCGGTGCGGTCTGCGGGGTAGCGATGTAGCCCGGCCCAATGCCGTTGCACTGGATGTTGGCCTCGCCAAACTCGGAGCAGATGTTCTTGGTGAGCATCTTGAGTCCGCCCTTGGCGGCGGCATAGCCAGCGATGGTTTCGCGGCCCAGCTCGCTCATCATGGAGCAGATGTTGATGATCTTGCCGTGACCCTTGGCGATCATGCCCGGCAGGCAGGCCTTGGACACGATAAACGGGGCATTGAGGTCGATGTCGACGACGCGACGGAAGTCCTCGGCGCTCATGTCGAGCATCGGGGTGCGCTGGATGACGCCGGCGTTGTTGACCAGAATGTCGGGCGTGGTGCCAAAATCGGCCTCGATCTTGGCGATGAGCTCGGCGACGACGGCCTCGTCGGTGACGTCGGCAACATAGCCGTGAGCATCAAAGCCCAGCTCGCGGTAGTGCTTCTCGGCCTCGGCGACCTTGTCGGCGTGACGGGCGTTAAAGGCGATCCTGGCGCCGGCTTCGCCGAGTGCCTCGGCCATGGCCATGCCGATGCCATAGGTGGCGCCGGTCACGAGCGCAACCTTGCCGTCCAGGCGGAAGCTGTCCATAAGATCAGACATAGCAATCCTTCCAAAAGAAACGTTCATCTATATAAGTCTTGCTTTTCGTACAAGCTCAGTATATGTGAAGTAGGGTAATAAACCCTCCCATTCTCCGAAAAATAGGTGAACGTTCACTTTTAAAAGGTAAACGGTGAACTCGCACTGCTGCGCGGGCGGCTCGATTGTCCTGATCGAGGAGGGCAAGCTCGAGAGACAAGTGGGCACGGGCTGCCCGTTGGCCCCGCGCGTAGTGCTACTTTTCAAACGCGGCGCGCGCAAAGTGCCGGGTGAACAACTTACTGGCGATGCCGGCGACGTTGCCTAAGATCAGCGCCGAGATAGCGGTGGTCACGTCTGGTCACGTCAAAGCCGCCTAAGTTGTGCATGGGTGCCAGCGGCCCTTATTTCACCGCAACTGAGGGTATGGGGGATGCGATAGTATTACGTGGTGAAATTCGACAAACCGTGAGCTTCATCCGAGGGCTTTATGGAACAACATCAGCCTTATCAGAGCCTGCAAGATCAGGCATACAACACATTGCGCTCCAAGATCATCTATGCCGAGCTCAAACCCGGCACACGTCTTTCGGCGATTGGTCTGGAAAAGGAGACGGGAATCGGGCGCACGCCCATTCGCGAGTCCTTTGTACGCCTGCGCGAGCAAGAGCTGGTGGAAACGCGTCCCAAAAGCGGCACCTACGTCTCTAAGATCAGCATGGAACGCGCCGAGAACGCCTGTTTCTTGCGCGAGAAACTCGAGAGAAGTGTGCTCATTAAATGCTGCTCTGCCGCCACGCCCGAGCAAAAGCATCGGCTCGAGCAGATTCTTGCCGAGTCCGAGTCACTCGATCATCGTGAAACGCGTCGCTTTTTCGATCTGGACAACCTGTTCCATGAGACATGTTTTGAGATTGCCGGCCGCCACATGTTGTGGGATTGGATGAAGAGCGTCAACACGCATTTTGAGCGATACAACTGGTTGCGTATGGTGTCGCAGGATCTGGACTGGGAGCCGATCCGTGGGCAACATCGCCGGATTCTTGAGGCCATTAAGAAGGGCGATACCGACACGGCGAGCTACCTGGCAGAGACGCACCTGCATCTGATGCCCGAGGAGCAGGGCCCGGTTATCGCCTTGCATCCCGACTATTTCGAGCTGTCCAAAGACTCGGCCATCTAACTCGCCCCCTACATTAGTTGCGGTGAAATAGGGACTGTTTTGCGGCTTTGACGACGTAGGCAGTCCGTATTTCACCGCAAGTGCGGGGGTGCAATCGGGGCATGAAAAGGCTGCGGCGCCGCTTGGAGGAAAAGACCGGAAGCAAGGGTCCATTCCTCCAGACGGCGCCGCAGCTGTTTTGGTGGACTGGATTATGTTCAGTCGG
>CAUCXP010000019.1 GCA_958446785.1 uncultured Collinsella sp.
CGGCCTCGTTTTCCCCAAGGAGTAACCTTTGAGCCTTAAGGTTTATCGCGGGCGCACGCTTGCCCGCAGTCAGGCGCTGCAGCTGCTGTTCCAGGCCGAGGCCACGGACAGCCCGCTCGAGCGCGTCCTCGAGGGCGATTTCCTGATCTCGAAGGGTCCCCTCGACCCCTATGCGCTGGAGCTGTGCCGCGGTGCTTACGAGCATATCGACCGCATCGACTGCGCTCTGCGTTCCGTTGCCAAGAACTGGGATCTTATGCGCATGCCCGGCGCCGACCGCAATCTGCTGCGTATCGCCGTTTACGAGATGCGTTTCCTCACCGACGAGGAGGTCTCGGATGCCATCGTGATCAACGAGGCCGTCGAGCTTGCCAAGGCCTATGGCACCGACCAGTCCGCGTCGTTCGTCAACGGCGTGCTGGGTAAGATCGCTCGCAGTGAAGAGCTGCCGGGCGAGGACCTGTACCAGGAGCTGCTGGCCGAAGGTCGCGCTCGCGAGGAGGCCCAGGCTGCCGAGGCTGCCGCAAAGGTTGCGGCTGCTCAGGCCGAGGCTGGCGTGCTGGCCGAGGACGCGGACGCTGCTGAGGCCGTCGAGGCCGACTCCGTCGAGGAGTAGTCATGCCAGAGGGTTCTGTCCGCAACTTTGACGAGATCTCGGACCGTTTGGATCAGATCATCGCTACCGTTCGCTCCAAGGACACCTCCTTGGAGCGTTCGCTCGATCTGTTTGACGAGGCGATTGAGCTGGGCTCCCGCGCGGTCGACATGGTCGATAAGTTTGAGCTGACGCCGCGTGAGGCCGACAAGCTCGAGCAGGAATACGATGAGGATGCGGCAAACGAATCCCAGGATAGCTAGGCCGCATCTCCGGATACGAATGGTTGATGGCATTCATGAAACGCGTGCGTCTTGATGACGAACTGATTTCACAGGGCATCTGCGCTGATCGCGCGGATGCCCTTCGCACTCTTATGGCCGGCTTGGTCTCGAGTGGCGGAGAGCGCTTGACTTCGCCGGGGCTCAAGGTGACCCCGGGCCTGCCGTTGCACGTGAAGGGGCGCATTCCCTATGTTGGCCGCGGCGGTCTTAAGCTCGAAGGCGCGCTTGATGCGTTTGGTATCAATCCGACGGGCCTTGCCTGTCTGGATGTGGGCTGCTCTACCGGCGGCTTTACCGATTGCCTGCTTAAGCGCGGAGCTGCGACAGTTGTCTCGGTGGACGTGGGTCGCGCCCAGTTCGATTGGTCGTTGCGTCAGGACGATCGCGTGACGCTGCATGAGCGCACAAACGTGACGCAGCTGCCCGAGCTTGGCTATGCCGGCGCTATCGACCTGGCTGTGTGTGACGTCTCGTTTACCAGCATCGCGAACATTATCGATGCGGTGCTGGCGTGCCTGGCGCCTACGGGTGCATTCTGCACGCTCGTAAAGCCGCAGTTTGAGGCTCCGGCGGCGCTGGTGGGCGAGGGCGGCATTGTGACCGATCCCGCCGTGCGCCGCGATACACTCGTTGCGGCAGTTGAACTCTTTGCTGCCAAGGGGCTGTTCCCGGTCGATGTGTGCATGTCGCCCATTCATGGTGCCAAGGGAAACGTTGAGTTTTTCCTGTACGGCATGAGGTTTGCCCCCGGCGGACGTACCGGCGATGAGCTGCAATCCCAGGTATCGGTTTTGAGCGAGAAAGCTGCAACGCTATGAAGGTCTTTCTGGTTCCCAATTACTACAAGCAAGAGGCCGTCGAGAGCGGTCTGATGCTCGAGCTTTGGCTGACGCGCCAGGGCTATGAGGTCGCATGGGCTGCCGACCAGCGATCCAAGATTCAGAGCACGCCTGATATTGACGGCTCCGATCTGGTCATTACGCTCGGCGGTGACGGCACGCTGCTGCGCGCTGCCCGCATCCTCAACCATCGCGAGATTCCTATCCTCGGTCTTTCCTATGGTCACCTGGGCTTTTTAACTGCTGCGAGCCCCGAGGAGCGCGACATTCTGCAGGTCGTGAGCGACGCCCTGTCCGGCGAGCTGCACGTGAGCCGTCGCGCTACCATCGCCGCGGATATCGTGTCCGTGCGCGAAGACGGTACGAAGGATGTCGTGCGCACCTTCGCCCTCAACGACATGGCGCTTACCCGCGGTCCGCTGTCCGATATGGTCGAGTTCGACATCACGGTGTCCGGCCATCATATCGACCGCCTGCGCGGTGACGGTGTCGTCGTTTCGACGGCGACCGGTTCCACTGGCTATGCACTATCCGCCGGCGGCCCCATCGTGAGCCCCGACTATACGGGCATGGTCTGCGTACCCATTGCGCCGCACACCATTCAGGCTCGTGCCTTTTTGACCTCGCCGAGTGATGTCGTCGAAATCTTTATGTCTGATGACCGTCCGAGCGTTCCGGCGATCGCTATTGATGGACAGTTTATTACCTGCGACGGCACCGTTGAGAGCGTGGCTGTGCGCCGCGGGCCCGGAGATGTGCTGCTGCTGGATTATGGCCCCGAGAGCTTCTATAACTCGGTGAGCCGAGTGTTTTATGGAGTACGACATGATCGATGAGCTGCAGGTTTCTAACATTGCACTCATTCGCGAGGCGACGCTGGTGCCGAGTGCCGGCCTGACTGTCCTGACCGGCGAGACCGGCGCCGGCAAGACCGCGCTGCTCTCGGCCCTCAAGCTTATTTTGGGTGAGCGCGCGGATTCGTCGACGGTGCGCGAGGGCGAGGCGCTGGCGAGCGTCGAGGCGCGCTTGTTCGACGGGCCGCACGACACGGAAGGTTTCACCGTGCAGCGCAGCCTTTCCGCCGAGGGCCGCAGCCGCGTGAAGATTGACGGCCGTATCGCCAGTGTGCGCGAGCTTTCGGAGCACGTCGGCGTGATGATGGATCTGTGCGGCCAACACGAGCACCAGCGCCTCCTCGACCCGGCACATCATGTTGCCATGGTCGATGCCTGGGCAGGGCGCCCGGCACTCGAGGCGCTCGAGCACTACCGTGCTTGCTTTAAAGCCTCACGCGCGGCTGCCAAGGAGGTCCGTCGCGTCGAGGAGGCCTCGCGTGCGCAGGGGAGTCGCGTCGAGGAGGCGCGCTTCGCCCTGGAGCGCATTGCCGAGGTCGACCCCAGGCCGGGTGAGTATGAGGAACTTGAGCAACTGCTGCCGCGCTCCGAACATGCCGAGGTACTGGTTGCCACGGCTAACGATGCCCATGCATCGCTTGCTTCTGAAGGGGGAGCGCTCGATGCCGTGAACAGCGCCGTGGCAGAGCTTTCCCGAATGGCTACCGTCGATCGCAAACTGGGCGACATTGCCGATGCGCTTTCGGATGCCTGTATCTCCCTTGAGGATTGCGCGAACGAGCTTCGTGCCTATCGTGATGGCGTCGCCTTCGACTTGCGCGAGCTCGCTCGCATGCGTGAGCGGTATTCCGACCTCAAGGGCCTGTTGCGTCAGTGGGGTCCCACTATGGACGATGTTTTTGCCATGCGTGATCGCTCGCAAGAGCTGCTTTCGCTGGTTGATGATGGCGATGAACAGATCAAAAAGGCGCGTGAAGCGCTTGGCGCGGCGGAGCGCGAGTTGTTTGCCGCTGCCAAGGCACTTAAGCGCGCTCGCAATACGGCGGCCCCGCGCTTCTGCCACGAGGTTGGTCGCCAGATGGCGCGCTTGGAGATGGGTAGTGCCGAGCTCGTCTGGGAGTCGCGCGATCTTCCCCGTGCTGAGTGGACGCCCGTTGGTCCTTCGAGCTACGAGCTGCTATACCGCAGCGGTGCCGGCTTGACGCCGCGCCCCCTGCGTCGAATTGCGTCGGGCGGCGAGCTCAGCCGCGTCATGCTGGCTAGCAAGGTTGTCCTCGGTAACGCGGACGGTGTTGATACACTGGTGTTTGACGAGGTCGATGCTGGTGTCGGTGGCTCTACGGCGCGTGCGCTCGCGGGTGTGCTGGCAGATCTCGCTGCTACGCATCAGGTGATTGTCGTAACCCACTTGGCGCAGGTCGCCGTCATGGCTGACAAGCATTATGTTGTCAGCAAGGAACCGGGCGATGTTCCCCAGACGCATTTGGACGAGGTAACCGGCGAAGCGCGCACCGCCGAGATCGCCCGCATGTTGAGCGGCGATCAGTCTGAGGCAAGCTTGGCCCACGCCAAGCAGATGCTCGAAGAAGCTCGAGGTTAGGTCGTATCAACGGTGTTGGTGGGACAAAATAGACTGATACATTTGTCCCACTACGCATTTTACTCCACAACCTTATCCGGCTGGATGAGCTCCTCGTAGTAGCTGATATGCTCGCGGGCGTCTTCAATCTCGGGCAGCAGGAAGTTGTAGATGACTTCGATAATCATCGTAGCGCTGATCTTAGAGAACGCAAAGTCGCCTGTCGTCAGCAGCGCTTCGTGGTTGACGGTATTAAAAGTGTAGTCTGCCAGACGCGCGAGCGGGGATTTGCTGTCGCTGCTTATGACGACTACGGTTGCGCCGCAGTTGCGAGCCGCTTTTGCCATACGATTCAATCGGCGCGATTTGCCGGAGTTTGAGATTAGCACGATGACGTCACCAGGGCGTAACGTGAGCGCAAAGCCGATTGATGTCTCGCTAATGGTGCTCGCCATGCAACGCAGGCCCAGCTGCGAAAACTTAAACGTCGCATCGAGCGCGACCGCGTTCGTATTGCCCACAGCTGCAAACTCAATAACCCCTGCATGCTTAAGGGCATGCACAACAGCCGCCAGCGTATCGTGGTCGATCCCGTCGATGGTCGCATTAAGCTCGCTCACCTTGGCAGCCAGGATGTTCTTGAGGCTCTGCTCCATATTATCGAGCGAGACCTCGTCAGTCAGGCCCTCGTTGCGCTGGCTTTCCAAATCCCTCGCCAACGAAAACTGAAAGCTGCGGAAGCTGCCAAAGCCAAGCTTGCGGCAGAAGCGCGAAACGGTCGCCTCGGACGTGGCGGCGGCGCGCGAGAGCTGAGCGGCCGTGAGGCGCGGCGCCTCGGACTGGTGCTCCAATATATAGTCGACAATGCGCTGCTCGGACTCGCTGTATCCCTGGTGGGTACTAATGAGGGAAAGTGCGCTCTTGCTACTATCGGTCATGGATGGCTCCTGGTTGGCATGAAAAATGGACTCGTTTGTAATGTCATAGTATAGGGGGATTTTCAATTACAAGATACACCTTGCCGTTTCAAGTGTTGATGGTAAACTTTCATTTACCGTTTACGGTTATGAAAGAACCTTTCACCGGAGAATTGCGCCTTGTCTCTTCTCACGCGGACGGTAGGTTGGTATCTTTCAGTTGTGGAAAAGCGCGCAAGGACGCGCGTGTAGGGGAGCGCCTGCGGGCGCAGTACTCAAGAAGGAGGGACACATGGCTAAGTTTGACATCATCGCCGCCACCGGTTGCCCGACCGGTATCGCGCACACCTTCATGGCGAAGGAGGCGCTAGAGAAGGCAGCTGCCGAGCGCGGTCTGACCATTAAGGTCGAGACCCATGGCCAGGTCGGTGTCGAGAACGAGCTCACCAAGAGCGAGATCGCTGGCGCCAAGGCCGTTGTCGTCGCAGCCGATAAGGATGTCCAGGCTGAGCGTTTCGCCGGCAAGCCCATGGTTTCCGTTGGTGTTTCCAAGGCCCTGTCTGTTGAGGCCGCCGGTAAGCTGATTGACCGCGCGCTCGCCGCCAAGAGCGACGGCACGGTTGCAGCCGCTGCCGATGTCGAGGACGAGGTCGAGGAGAAGGAGTCTATCGGCCACGTCATCTATAAGCACCTTATGAACGGCGTCAGCCATATGCTGGTCTTCGTCGTTGCCGGTGGTGTTCTGACCGCCGTCTCGTTCCTGTGGGGCATTACGTCTTTCGATTCGACTGCGTCTGACTACAACAGCTTTGCTGCGATGCTCAAGATCATCGGCGGCATCGCCATGAACCTCATGGTTCCGGTGCTTTCCGCCTACATCGCCGAATCCATCGGCAAGCGTCCTGCGCTCGTCCCCGGTTTTGTTGCCGGTATGATCGCCATCCAGGGCCTGCCTGTTAACGCCGAGACCGGTATGATCGACGCCGGTGGCGCCGGCGTGGGTTTCGGCTTCCTGGGCGGCATCGTCGGCGGCTTCCTCGCCGGCTATGTCATCCTGCTGCTCGAGAAGGTCTTTGCCGGTCTGCCCAAGAACCTGGACGGCCTCAAGGCCATCTTCCTGTACCCGCTGTTCTCGACGGCTATCGTCGGCCTGGTCATGCTCGGTATTTCCGGCCCCATGGCTGCCATCAACACCGCCATGATGGACTTCCTCAAGGGCCTGTCCGCCTCTGGCGCCGTTGTCCTGGGTCTTGCCATCGGCTGCATGTGCGCCTTTGACATGGGTGGCCCGGTCAACAAGGCTGCTTACGTCACCGGTACCGCTATGCTCACCGAGGCACTGGCTGCTGGCGTTGGCACCGATACCTACAACTTCGGCACCAACTTCATGGCTGCCGTCTCCGCCGCTTGCATCGTTCCGCCGCTGATCACCACCTTCGCCGTCGTTGTCGGCAAGAAGTACTTCAGCCAGGAGGATCACGACGCCGGTATCGTCAACCTCATCCTTGGTTGCACCCACATCACCGAGGGCGCCATTCCGTTCATGACCAAGAACATCTGGCCCGTCATGCCCATCATGATGCTCGGTTCCTCTATCGCTTCGATCCTGACCATTATGTTCAACGTTCACGACCCGGCGCCTCACGGTGGCTTCCTGGTCCTGCCCGTTGTCGAGAACGGTCCGCTGTGGGTCCTCGCGATCCTCATCGGCGCTGTGGTCGGTGGCATCCTGTTCGTGGCCTTCAAGAAGTACGACTTCGAGAAGAACCAGAAGGCCGCTCCTGCAGCCAAGCCGGTTGAGGCTCCCAAGGCCGCTGCCGTCGAGGCCCCCAAGGCCGAGGCTGCCGACTTCGTGAAGGTCGAGAATGTCTTTGTCGCCGAGGACTTCGCTTCTCGTGACGAGGCTCTGAGCTTCGTTTCCAACCAGGCCGTCAAGGCCGGTATCGCCAGCGACGCCGACGCCGTCATGAACGCCTTCCTGGCCCGCGAGGCCGAGGGCACCACGGGCATGATGGAGGGCTTCGCCATCCCGCATGCCAAGTCCGACGCCATTACCGAGGCTGCCGTCATCGTCGTCAAGGACGAGTCCGGCGTGACCGGTTGGGACACCATGGACGGCGCTCCCGTCAACGTGGCTATCGCCCTGCTCATCCCCGGTGCCCAGGCCGGCACTACGCACCTCAAAATCCTGTCCAAGGTCGCCGAGGCGCTCATGGACGAGGACTTCCGTGCCACCGTCAAGGGTTCCACCGACGCCGCCGAGATCGCCAAGACGATCAACGCCCGCCTGGTCTAATTCCGCAGTACGCGAATAACATCGCCCCCTGTAACAAAGGCGAGGACTCCCCACGAGCCCTCGCCTTTTTTCATCCCCCTTCTTCTAACTTGCGGTGAAATAAGGACTGTTTAAATGTTTCAACCCTAAAATCAGTCCATATTTCACCGCAACTTAGAAGAAGGGGATAGCGCGGCCCGTCTATCGGATCGTCCGTGCGGACAAATATTCAGCCAGAATTCCGTTCGCACGATATTTCTTGGACCAACCGAGTTCCCGCAGCTCACCTGCCGGGCGGGGCGGTTAAGTTTGTCGCGAGTTCCGCACGCAAAGGAAAGCACTTAATGTGCTTTCCGTCTTGCGCAGGACTGTAGAGCAGCAAACTTAACCGCCCCGCCCGGCAGGCGAGCGGACAGGAAGGACATCCGTCCAACAATTCGTGCGAAACACAATGAAAAACCGTTTGATGTGAGTTAATATAAACAACGTCGTGAATCTGACTCCTGCCACATGCATGACAGGGGTTAAACACAAAAAAGGAGTCAACTATGGTTTCTGAGAAGGCTACCCTCGTTAATCCTCAGGGTCTGCACATGCGTCCGGCTGGTCTGTTCGCCTCCACCATGGGCAAGTACGCCTGTGACGTGACGGTCGTCACCCCCGAGAAGGAGGTCAACGGCAAGTCCCCGATGGCCCTCATGGCTGCTGGTATCCCCTGCGGTACCGAGGTCGAGGTCAAGTGCGACGGCGCCGACGAGGCCGAGGCTCTGGCTGCTGCCATCGAGCTCATCAAGAGCGGTCTTGGCGAGTAGAACTCAAACGGGTCGCATGTTGAACAACTAAGTTCATATTTGGGGGCGCAGTGACCTGTTGTAAGGTAGCTGCGCTCTTTTGTCATGGATATGGCAAAACGCTTTATCACATGACACGGAGAGAGGAATGGGAATGTATCAGGGAGTCAACGCTTCCGAGGGCATCGGTATCGGCACCGTCATGGTCGCCGTCGATCCCGACTTGACGTTTGAGCCGCACGAGGTTGCTGATTCGGCAGCAGAGAAGGAGCGCTATCAGTCCGCTCTTTCGGTCTTCTGCGAGAAGACCCAGGCTCAGGCCGACCACATGAAGGAGACGGTGGGCGAGGCCGAGGCCGAGATCATGAGCGGACACATTGTCCTGGCTCAGGACCCGGGCATGACCGACGCCATCAACGCCGCCATTGACGGCGGCACCTGCGCCGAGCAGGCGCTCATGGACACCTCGACCATGTTCGAGAACATGTTCCTGTCCATGGACGACGAGATGTTCCGTCTGCGCGCGGCCGACATCGCCGACATCCGCACCGGTATTCTGGCCGAGCTGCTGGGCAAGGAGGTCGTCGACCTCTCCGTCCTGCCCGAGAATACCGTCGTTGTCGTGCACGACCTCACGCCGTCCATGACCGCCACGATCGATAAGGCCCACGTTGCCGGTATCGTCACCGAGACCGGTGGCCGCACGTCGCACTCCGCGATCATTGCGCGCGCCCTCGAGATCCCGGCTGTCCTTTCGGTTTCCAACAGCTGCACCGCGTTGCGCAACGGTATGACCGTTGTCGTCGACGGTGGCAAGGGTATCGTCGAGGCCGATCCCGACGAGGAGACGCTCGCTGCCTACACCGCCAAGGCCGAGGCCTTCGCTGCCGAGAAGGCAGCCCTCGAGGCCTTCCGTGGCAAGCCGTCCGTGACTGCCGATGGCATCAAGAAGATCATCGCCTGCAACATCGGTAACCCCGATGACGTGCCCAACGCGCTCGATCACGACGCCGAGGCTATCGGTCTGTTCCGCTCCGAGTTCCTGTTCATGGACTCTGCTGAGCTTCCTTCCGAGGAGGAGCAGTTCAACGCCTATCGTAAGGTCGCCAGCGCGCTCAAGGGTGCTCCGGTCATCATCCGCACGCTCGATGTGGGCGGCGACAAGGAGATTCCGTATCTGCACATGGTCAAGGAAGAGAACCCCTTCATGGGCTTCCGCGCCGTGCGTTACTGCCTGGCCAATCCCGACCAGTACAAGGTTCAGCTCCGCGCCCTGCTGCGCGCCAGCGCCTTTGGTGACGTCAAGATCATGATCCCGCTCGTCACCTGCGTCGAGGAGGTCGTGGCCGTCAAGGAGCTCGTCGAGCAGTGCAAGGCCGAGCTGACCGAAGAGGGTCGCAAGTTCAACGAGAACATCGAGGTCGGCATTATGGTCGAGACGCCTGCCGCCTCGCTGCTCGCTGACCGTCTGGCCGAGGTCGCCGACTTCTTCTCTATCGGCACCAACGACCTCATCGGCTACACCATGTGCGCCGACCGTGGCAACGACACCATCTCCAACCTGTACCAGGTGTACTATCCCGCCGTGCTCCGCTCGCTCAAGAACATCATCGAGAGCGGCGTGAAGGCCGGTATCATGGTCGGCATGTGCGGCGAGGCCGCTGCCGATCCGCTGCTTGAGCCGCTGCTGATCAGCTGGGGCCTGGAGGAGTTCTCGATGAGCGCTCCGTCCATCCTGCGCGCCCGCAAGACCATCAGCCAGTGGACCAAGGCCGAGTGTGACGAGCTCGCCGAGAAGGCACTCGCCTGCAACACTGCCGCCGAGGTCAAGGCGCTGCTCGAGTCTGCTGCTCGCTAATTTGGTATCAGAGGTAACCGCGTGGTTGGAATGGGCCAATCACGCGGCCCTCACATATACAGGGGGTACTGTAAATGTTCTACACGCTAACCGCTAACCCGGCTGTCGACATGACGGTTTCGAGCTCTCCGCTCGAGCCCGATGAGAACGTCCGCACCGGCTCGGCCAGCTACACGGCTAACGGCAAGGGCCTCGACGTGTCCTTCGCCTTTAAGAAGATGGGCGTCGACACCGTCGCGCTCGGCTTCTTCGCTGGCTTCACGGGCAAGTTTATCGTCGAGGAGGTCATGAACCTGGGTTGCCTGTGCCGCCCGGTCTGGACCGACGGCATCACGCGTATCAACACCTACGTCAACGATGGCCAGCACGAGTACGGCATCCTCAACCCCGGTGCTCCTATTACGCCGCAGCACCAGGAGGAGCTCTACAACATCCTGGACACCGCGGGCGATCTTGAGTGCCTGATCGTCTCTGGCTCCGTGCCTCCCAAAGCTACGCCCGACTTCCTGGCTCAGGTCATGGAGCACGCTCAGGCCCGTGGCGCCGATGTCGTCCTGGACCTGTCCTCCGACAAGCTCAAGGAGCTCGCTCACAAGAAGCCGCTGCTCATTAAGCCGAACCATCACGAGATGAAGGCTATCTTCGGCGTGCCGGTCGACACTGATGACGAGGTCCGCGTTGCCATGAAGATGGCTCACGACGCGGGCGTTCAGAACGTGCTGCTCACCCGTGGTAGCCGTGGCGACGCCTACTTCTCCAACGGCGAGGACATTTGGTACGCCAAGCGTGAGTTCAACATCAAGCTGGTCTCTTCCGTCTGCGCCGGCGACTGCACCCTCGCTGCGTTCCTGCACAAGTGGTACAGGGATCGCGACAACGTCGAGGAGGCCATGAAGCTCGCTATGGCCACCGGCGCCAACGTCGCTGAGTCCGTCGGCATCGGCGACTTCGGTCACGTTGACGAGTACAGCAAGCGCGTTGCTGTCCGCAAGCTCGATCGTCAGTAATCGAAACGCGACATATTCGTGCGCATGCGGCGCCCCGGTTTCGGCTGGGGCGCCTTTTTGTTCCGCCACGGGGGAGAGGAGTCCTTCCGTACTTCATCGCTTCCACACCGTTCACCGAGTTGTCCTAGCCTTTTACCGATGCGTGGAATATACTTTCATTAACACGTTGCCTTGTGAAAGGAACATTCATGATTTACACGCTCACTGCAAATCCCGCCATTGACTACAACATCACCTGCGACGGTCTTGCTGCCAACACCGTCACGCGTACCCGCAACGCCGTCTACACGCCCAACGGCAAGGGCCTCAACGTCTCGTTTACGCTCGACCACTACGGCGTCGACACCACGATCCTGGGCTTTTTCGCCGGTTTCTCGGGCGAGTTTATCGTTAAGGGCGCCGAGGCCCTGGGCGTGCCCGTCAAGCCCGTGTGGACCGACGGCATCACGCGCGTCAATGTGTTCCTCAACGCCGGCCCCGACACCGAGTACAACATGGTCAACGCCGGTGCCGCCATCAACGAGGCCAACGAGCGGGAGATGTTTGAGCTCATCGATTCGCTCGATGACATGACCTGCCTGGTCATCAGCGGCTCGCTGCCTCCCAACACTTCCGAGGGCTTCCTGGCCGAGGTCCTGCGCCGCGTCAAGGCCAAGGGGGCCGAGTTCGTGCTCGATATCTCGAGCCATCAGCTGGCAGACCTCATTGCCATGGAGCCGCTGCTGATTAAGCCCAATGACGACGAGCTGCTCGATATCTTTGGCATTAAGGTAAGCGGCGGCGACGATGAGTCCGTCAAGGGTGCCATGGCCGAGCTCGGCGGCGCCGGTGCGTACTTCTCCAACGGCGAGCACATCTGGTTTGCCAACCGTACTTTTGAGGTTAAGCTGCTGTCGACGGTGTGCGCCGGCGATTCTTCGCTGGCCGCCTTCCTGTCCGTGTGGCACGACGCCCCGGAGCGCGTCGAGGACGCCCTGCGTCTCTCGATGGCCACCGGCGCTAACGTGGTCGAGTGCCCCGGTCTGGGCGACTTCGCCAAGGTCGATGAGTATCAGAAGGGTATTGCAATCCGTCAGGTTTGCTAGTTCCGGCACCTTGCCTGAATAGTTCAATTATTTCGCATCCGTCTTAGACCAGGACGGATGCGTTTTTGTTTATCGGACTTGCGTGTGCAGTGGAGGCTGTTTCTTGCTAGACTTCTTGCAGACGCAATCGATAGCCAATTTGATAGTCGCAGGAGGCCATAGGCATGTGCAATGTTTCGCTCAACGGTACGCAGCCGACCGATGCCTCTATCCGTGTCCTGCGTGCGCTTGAGGCAGCAGGTCTTGAGGCTTGGTACGTGGGTGGTTGGGTACGTGATGCGCTGATGGGATGCCCCAGCCACGATGTCGACATGTGCTGCAGCGGCCTGTGGCTGGAGTCCAAGGCGGCACTCGAGGCCGCCGGCATTGCGGTAGTTGAGTCGGGCATTAAATTTGGCGGCATTACGGCTATTTGCGATGGCGAGCGCATTGAGGTCACCACCTATCGCCTGGACGGCTTCTATACCGACGGTCGTCATCCTCAGAGTGTGGAGCGCGCCGCTTCGCTTGAGGACGATCTGGCGCGCCGCGACTTTACCGTCAATGCCATGGCGTGGCATCCCGAGCGCGGCCTTGTCGACCGCTACGATGGCCAGGGCGACCTAGACCGCAAGCTGATTCGTGCCGTCGGAGATCCCAAGCGCCGCTTTAACGAGGATGCCCTGCGCATGTTGCGTGCGGTGCGTTTTGCCTGCCGCCTGGACTTTGTGATTGAGCCCGAGACCAAGTGTGCCCTTGCCGAGTGCGCGCCGCTGCTCGATGCCGTGGCGCGCGAGCGCGTGGGTATTGAGCTCGAGGGCATTCTATCGACCGGCCACGGGGGAGACGCGATGCTGCGCTACCCCGAGCTCATCTGCGCCGACGTGCCCGAGCTTGCGCCGGCTCGTGGGTTTGACCAGCGCAGTGTCTATCATGCGTTTAACGTCTACGAACATATCGCCCGCGTGCTGACGGTGGCAGGGGAGCTGGCGCTGTGCGATGGCGTGGCGCCTTCGCCGAGCTTAATGTGGGCAGCGTTTTTGCATGACGTCTCCAAGCCCGATTGCTTTACGGTCGATCACGCCGGCAGCGGCCACTTCTACGGTCATCCCGAGCTCGGCGCCAAGAAGGCGCGCGTCATTATGGATCGCCTGGCGCTCTCGCACGATTTGGTGCGCCGTTTTCATTCGCTCCTTTGGTTGCCAGACTGATTGCCACTTTATGCTTCGGAT
>CAUCXP010000020.1 GCA_958446785.1 uncultured Collinsella sp.
GGCTGTTGTCGTGCGCCTGCGCAGCGCCGAGGTTTATTTGGTCGAAGTCGACCGCATGGACCCGATTGCGCTCGCGCATGCGTGCTGGGAGATCGGCAACATGCATGCGCCGCTCTTCCGGGGCGACTCGGACGAGCATACCGTGCGCATGTATACGCCGGTGCAGCCTGTTTTGGGCCGCATGCTTCGGGGTGTCGAGGGTGTTCGGCTCTCGGTGGTTACCCGTGAACTCGATGCGGGCCGACGCTTTGCGTCGAGCGCGGCCGATGTTGTCGTGAGCATGGCTCCGGACTTTACGATCGTAAAGAAGGCGCGCGGTTAACGTGCGTATAAGTAAGACGGACTTTGAGAGGCAACTATTCAAAGTCCGTCTTTCTGTTGATGAGATGCTGTGGGGGAAAGCATATGGGTCTTGAAGGAATCAAGCTGATTGCATGCGATTTGGACGGTACGTTGCTGCATCCGGGGGAGCACGAGCCGCGTTCCGAGGCCTTTGAGCTCATCGATGAACTGCATCGTCGCGGTATCGTCTTTATGCCGGCGAGCGGTCGTCAATATGCGAGCTTGCGCTATCTGTTTGCCCCGGTGGCCGATGAGCTCGCCTATGTATGCGAAAACGGAGCTCTGGTGATGAGCGAGGGACGTGCCGTTGTCAAGCGTTCCATGGAGCGTAGCCTTGCTATGGATATCGCGAATGCCGTGATTGCGTATCCCCATGCCGACGTGACCCTTTCGTGTGAGGGGCACCTCTACACCATGAGCGGCAACGATGCGTTCGTCGATCATTTGCGCTATGAGGTCCACTGCGATGTGGCGGTGGTCGACCGTCCCGAGGACATCGAAGAGGACGTCATTAAGATTGCCTTCCAGACGCCCGAGGTGAATCAGCCGGCGGCGCTGGAGTATTTTGAGCGCCACTTTAGCGATCGAGTCGATGTCATGACATCGGGAACCGAATGGACGGACTTTATCGGCTTTGATTCGGGTAAGGGTTCCGCGCTTGCCGATTACGGTCGTGCCCTGGGTATTTCGCCCGATGAGATGATGGCGTTTGGCGATAACGAGAACGACCGCGACATGCTCAACGTAGTGGGCCATCCTTATCTAATGGAGAGCTGCAATCCCTCTATGCGTGGCATCAACGACCGCGTCCGCTATGTGTACACGGTCGAAGAAGAACTGCGTCGCCTGCTTGCCGAGTAGGCATGTCCCAAACATCTACCGGCAGTCGGGGCAGAGACCCTCGAAGATGGTGTAGTGCGACGTGACGTGCCAGCCGATTTGCTCGGACGCCTTGGTGTCGAGCTGGGCATCGAAGGGGAGCGGTACGTCGATGACGCGGCTGCACGAGGTGCAGATGATATGCGCATGCGGCTCGATCGTGCGATCGAAGCGGCTGCCGCCCGGCGTCTTGATGGAGAGAATCTCGCCGGCGTCGGCCAAGAGATTGAGGTTGCGGTAGACCGTGCCGCGGCTGATTTTGTCATCCTGCGCGCGCACGACGTTGTAGATTTCGTCGGCGGTGGGATGGTTATAGCTTTGGCGCACGGCGTCAAGAACCAGCTTTCGCTGCCTGGTATTCCTTCTTTGCACCGCCATGCGCCTCGCCTCTTTTCTATCAACGGTCGTAGGTAAATGATACCGTATTTAGCACACAATACTAATAACGAGGCGTGAAACCGTCTTCATTGGCAAGTGGGGCTCGGGCCTGGGCGTCTACGAGGCGAAAACGCGTCCCCATACGCTCGTAGGAGGCATGAAGCGCCTCGAGATGAGATAGGATATTTGCCGGAGCTCCCTGTATCTCCATCTCGACTGAGCCGTCTTCCATGTTACGCACCCAGCCGGTGAGCGCGCGTGCCTGCGCGAGGTTGGTGTTGGTAAAGCGAAAGCCAACGCCCTGGACTTGCCCCTCCCAGCGTAGGAAATAGCGCAGGGGAGTGTCTTGAGTGGCCTCGTCGCTTGCGAGCACAGTAAGCCTGCGGCGCAGCTCGAGCTCGACGTTTGATGGTTTTTGAGGCTCTCGACTGCCGCCGGTGACGCTGGAGAAGAACGTATCGAAGAGGCCCATAGCTATGCCTGCTTGCCTGCGTCGGCCGGGAAGGTTATGCCGGCCTGCTGGCGCACGGCATCCATGATGCGCAGTGAGACGAGTGTGACATCGCGGTAGTGGCCAAGCTCGTGGCGTCCCGCCGGGGTCTCCCAAATCTCTTCCTTAACGTTATCGATGCCGCCGATGGCGGTGATAAAGTCTGTGAGTTCGTATTCCATAGTGTTGCTCGATTTGGGCAGGTCGAGCACGCGGCCGTTGTCTCCCTGTTCGCGCGGTGCCTCGGTCGCCGAGCCGCGTACGACATCGCCGCGATAGTCGATGCGGACGTTGCGGGGCGTGGACAGATGGTCGATCTGGATAGTGCCACGCTCGCCTTCGATCTGCGAGGGCAGCAGGTCATTCGTTATTTTGGAGTGCGCGAGCTCGACGGAGATGCGGCCACCGCCGTAGCTGGCGAGGATGGAACCGCAGCCGTCGATGGGGCCGTGCGTGAGCTGTCGCGTGGCGGGGTCGAGCAGAGTAGCCATGCTCGTAAGGCCGGAGGGCATGCCGAAAATCTCGACCATGGGCTCGACGGTGTAGACGCCAATGTCCATGAGGGAACCCGATGCCATATTGCAGTCGAAGATATTGGTGGCGCGTCCCGCGAGAATCTCGTTGTAGCGCGAGGAATATTTGCCAAAGCGCAATGAGGCGCGGCGGATGGGGGCGATCTCGCCCAGGGCGTCCTCGATGGCGTGGAAGGCGGGGTCGTGGAGGGGACGCATGGCCTCGAGGGCCACGACACCTGCTGCCTCGGCAGCGCGGAAGACTTCCAGCGCCTGCGCTTCGGTGGCGCAGAAGGGCTTCTCGACGATGACGTGCTTGCCACCGGCGATGCAGGCAAGGGCCTGCTCGTAGTGAAGTGCGTTAGGGCTGCCGATATAGACGGCGTCGACGTCGGCGGCTGCCGCGAGCTCATCGAGTGAAGTAAAGTTTCGCTCGCCACCGCGCTCGGCGGTAAAGGCGGCACCGCGATTGGCATCGCGTGAAAGCGTGCCCACAAACGCGGCTTGGTCGTTGGCGTTGACGACTTGGATAAAGTCGTCGGTGATCATGGATGTGCCGATGGTCGCGATGCGCAGCATACGTCCCCCTTGCGTTGTTTGGTCTACAGGATGAGTGTAGCGCGTGGGGATATAAAGCTGCGCGAAAACGCTATTACAGGTCGCTCTCGTTAAAGCCGGCGTCGATATCGAGGTTACTGCCGTCGGCCGCCGTGGTGGCGAGCTCATCGCAGCGCTCGTTGAGCTCGTGACCGGCGTGACCCTTAACCCAGATGAACTCAACCTTGTGCTTGCTTTTGGCGGTGAGTAGGCGCTCCCACAGGTCGCGGTTCTTGACGGGTTGCTTGTTGGCGGTTTTCCATCCGCGCTTTTTCCAGCCGTCGATCCAGTGCTTGTTAAAGGCGTTGACGACATACTGCGAATCGGAATGGACTTCGACCTCGCAGGGGCGGTTGAGCGCCTCGAGCGCCACGATGACGGCCATGAGTTCCATGCGGTTGTTGGTGGTCTTGGCGTAGCCGCGCGAAAGCTCGGAGGTGAAGGTCTTGCCGGCGGGGTTGGTGTATTTGAGCACGGCGCCGTAGCCACCGCGTCCCGGATTTGATCGGGCCGAGCCGTCGGTGTAGATGATGACCTTCACGGGCTTCCTTTCGTTGAGTGCATTTCATGTGAGTGACCATTGTAGCGCCATGCCCGCCGGGGGCTAACAATCTACGATTTCTACCCCGTCTTCCGACAGTTAGTTGGCATGGATGATGCGGTTGAGCTCGTCGAGGTATTGCTGCAAGAGGGGAGAGGGCTTGCGCTCGTCGTGCATGATATAGCCTACGCGCATCGTTGGGGCGTCTGCTAACGGGATCGATGCCATACCCCATTGCATTTCATTGGAGAGGACGCCGGTCGACAGGGTGTAACCGTTCGACGTGATAAGTAAGTTAGTAAGTGTTCCGCGGTCCGAGATTCGTATGTTGCGGTCGCAAGGGATATAGCTAAAAGGTTCCTCGGCGTAATAGAAGGAGTTTGAGGTTCCCTGCTCAAAGCTGTAGCGCGTATAGGGCGTGAGGTCGGCAAGGGACAGCTGAGGGCGGCGGGCGAGCGGGTGGCGCTCGCTAACGAAGACGTGGACCGTCGCGTCGAATAGGGGATGGAAGCTTGCACGGGCATCGGCGAAGGCCTTCTGCAGAACGCGGGCGTTAAAGTCATCCAGATACAGAATGCCGATATCGCTGCGAAACGCACGGACGTCATCGATGATCTGCGATGTGGTGGTCTCGCGCATGATGAACTCGAACTTGCTGTCGCGGCAGCGCTCGACCACGTTGACAAAGGCCTCGACCGAAAAGGCGTAGTGCTGGGCGGAAATGGCGAGGCGGGCTTGCGGGGTGCCGCCGTCCTCGTAGCGCGCCTCGAGCATGTCGGCCTGCTCTACGACCTGGCGCGCATAGCCCAAAAGCTCGGTGCCGTCGTTGGTGAGCGTGACGCCGCGGCTGGAGCGCGTAAAGATCTCCAAATGGAGCTCCTGTTCCAGGCTTTTGACGGCATTGGAGATATTGGACTGAGCGGTATAGAGGCGCTGAGCTGCGGCGTTGATTGAGCCGGACTCTGCCACGGCGATAAGAAAACGAAGCTGCTGGAGGGTCATCGGTGCCCGTCCTTTCGATAGCTATCTAAAAAACCGATAACAGGTTAGCGCTTTTAAGTGATTGACCGAGCGAAACAATGCTCGTACTATTCAAAACACACAAAGGCGGTAGGTAATTAAGCCGACCACGGAACCGGGATGTCAAAAGGAGGACCGCATATGAACTGCTTGCCAAGACGAATGCCGGGCTCCTGTTTGCGCCCGTTGGCGTGATCAGGAGACAGCGACTTACTTTTCTCTTATTTATTTACTTTCGTTCGATCAAGGAGATCATCATGAGCCAGTTCATCAACAACCCCGAGCACACCTTTGGTTTCGATACCCTGCAGCTTCATGTTGGCCAGGAGAGCGCCGACCCCGCATCCGACTCCCGCGCCGTGCCTATCTACCAGACCACGAGCTATGTGTTCCGCAACTCCCAGCACGCCGCCGACCGCTTTGGTCTTGCCGACGCCGGTAACATCTACGGCCGTCTGACCAACTCCACCCAGGGCGTCTTTGAGGACCGTATCGCCGCGCTCGAGGGTGGCGTGGCCGGTCTTGCCGTCGCCTCCGGTGCCGCTGCCATCACCTATACCCTGCAGGCTCTTGCCCAGGCCGGTGACCACGTGGTGGCTCAGAAGACCATCTACGGTGGCTCCTACAACCTGCTGGAGCATACGCTCTCCCAGTTTGGCGTCGAGACCACGTTTGTCGATGCTCATAACCTGGAAGAGGTTGAGGGTGCCATCAAGGACAACACTACGGTCATCTACCTCGAGACGCTCGGCAACCCCAATTCCGACATTCCCAACATCGACGCTATCTCCGAGGTCGCCAAGAAGCACGGTCTTCCGGTCGTCGTCGATAACACCTTCGGCACCCCGTATCTGTTCCGTCCGCTGGAGCACGGCGCCAACATCGTCGTTCACTCCGCAACTAAGTTCATCGGCGGCCACGGTACCTCGCTGGGCGGTGTGATCGTCGACGGCGGTAACTTCGATTGGAAGGCGAGTGGCAAGTACGCCCAGATCGCTGAGCCCAACCCCTCCTACCATGGCGTCTCGTTTGCCGAGGCTGCCGGTCCCGCTGCCTTCGCGACCTATGTCCGCGCCATCTTGCTGCGCGACGAGGGCGCCTGCATCAGCCCGTTCAACGCCTGGGTCCTGCTCCAGGGCACCGAGACTCTGTCGCTGCGCGTCGACCGTCATGTCGAGAACACCAAGAAGGTCGTTGAGTTCCTGGCTGGTGACAGCCATGTCGCCAAGGTGAACCACCCGAGCCTGTCTGAGCACCCCGATCACGAGCTCTATCAGAAGTACTTCCCCAACGGTGGCGCGTCGATCTTCACCTTTGAGATTAAGGGTGGCCAGGAGGCAGCTTGGAAGTTCATCGATCATCTGCAGGTGTTCTCGCTGCTCGCCAACGTGGCCGACGTCAAGTCGCTCGTCGTGCACCCGGCTACCACCACGCACTCCCAGCTCTCTGCCGAGGAGCTCGCCGAGCAGAACATCACGCCCTCCACGATCCGTCTTTCCATCGGTACCGAGAACGCCGAGGACATCATTTGGGATCTGAAGCAGGCCTTCGCCGCGCTGGACGAGTAAGGCGACTTGTGCAAGGACCCCTTGCGACTCGATAGGTATAACTGCATAAAATGCCTGCTCAAGGCGCCTGCGCAAGCAATGGTTGCGCAGGCGCCTTTTTTGCATAGAGAGGGTGCAAAAACAGGGTTTTTGACACGCTTTATGCATTCGAGTTGTGGAAAACTCCTGTTGAGAGGATGTGAGTTTTACGCAATTGACGTGCGCCTTTTGAGTAAAACCGCAGGTCGCGATTTGCTCGAGGTACTATGCAGCGCGATCGAATCACACGCAGCTCAAACGCAGCAAAAACGCACTACGGAGGTTTCCAGCTACATGAGGATCGATTCACGAAAACCGAAAGCCGCCGCCCTTTCCGCCGCTCTGACCGTGGCGCTTTTGGCGGGCGCCGGCGCAACTGATGCCCACGCGGCAACACTGTCCGATACGGTTGGATCTACGCCGTCCGAGACGACGCTGGTACAGCCCGTTGATTATCGCGGCGATGGTTATGGTTCCATGCAGGAGTGGAACGCCTCGATGGAGGCCAAGCGCGATTCCCTTGAGATGCGCGCTCAGATTATCCTAAACATGTATGGTGACTATGCCACCGATGACGAGCGCGCTGTGCTGCAGGGTTGTATCGATGGTGCGGGCAGCCTTTTGACGATGGGGGAGGTCGACGCGAAGTCGACCGAGCTCGATGAGCTGCGCACTGCGCTTGAGAATGCCAAGCGCGAAGCGCTCGAGGCCGCTGCCGCCGAGGCAGAGGCTGCCGAGGCCGCCCAGGCTTCGTACTACAACGCCGGCTACACTCCGTCCTACGCGTCTGCCGCGTCCTACGCGAACGGATCGGGCCTGACGCGCTCTGCGGGTGTCAATAACTACAACGGGCGCCGCGAGACCTATTACAGCAGCAATGTGCTTTATCACTATCGCACGGGCGAATGGACTCAGGATTCTGAGGGCTTCTGGCGCGATTCCGACGGCTATTACGTTGTTGCCGCGGGCGATATGGCCCAGGGCTCGACCTTTACGGGCTCCAAGGGTGATTGCAAGGTCTATGACTCCGGCTGCGTCGCCGGAACCACCGACTACTACACCGGTTGGTAATCTGCCATCAGAGCAAAATAGGCACATGATGGGCGGGCGTCTTTACTGAGCTTTTAGGCAACGTAAAGCCGCCCTTTCTTTATGTGCGTTTGAGTTAACAGAGCCCTTACCGTGGCGGTACGCTGGGCGTATGCATGCGGGGCACACTGGTTCATGAGAAATAGGGTCTTTCTCTTGGAGGAAGTGATCTTGTGAATGCTCGAGATATTGCCGTTGCCGCCGTCGCATTGGTACTTGGCTGTCTTGGCCCTACAGCTGCGTTTGTCGCAGGCATGCAGGGCTCGTGCGGGGCTGCTCCTATTGTGGTCGGCGCGCTCATCGCAGCAGCGCTGCTGGGAAGTGCGGGCGTGACCCTTTGTCGCGATGACGAGGACGAGACGCCGCAGGTGCAGCGCTAGCCGTTGTGAAGCTGGTTTTGCCCATAGATGAAGAAGGAAGCCGCCGCAAGGGGAGTGCCCTTTGCGGCGGTTTTTGCTATTGAGACTGTTGGATGCGGTACGGCGGCGTTACCAGCTGGCCTCGATTTCGCGGATGCGCGAATAGAGCCATTCGTTTTGCGGCACCTGGATACCGTGCTTGGTCGCGAGGCGGCAGATGGTACCCGCAAATTCCTCGACCTCGGTTCTGCGTTGAGCGATGCGGTCTTGCGCCATCGAGGGCATGCCGGCGGGATCGAGCCCTTTTATGAGACGCACCATCTGCGTCAGGTCTTCCTCGGTGAGCTCGATGCCCTCGGCATTGGCGACTGCAAGCGTCTCGCGCATGGCGGAGACAAAACTGCGGAGCTGCTCGGAGCCCTGCTCCGTAGCGCTTCCGTAGGTGCCGCCGTAGGCCATACAGGTCTGGTTGATGCCGTCGTTGAGCATGAGTTTGGCCCACATGCGATGTGCGATGTCGTGCTCGACGGTATGGGCGATGCCGCAGCGCGTGTAGAGCCCGTCGATAGCGGTGACGGTCGCGGGGTCGGTGCCGGCGGCCGCACCAAAGCGGATCTCGCCCGCATTGGTAAAGGCGAGCGCGCCGTTGAGAAACACAGCGTCCATGCCTTGGCAGATTCCGATGACGGTGTGCTCCCAGACAAAGCGCTCGGCAATCTTTTGCTCGCTGGTGATGCCGTTGCATAGGGATGCGATGAGCGTGTCGGGCCCTACGATGCGTTCCATAGTCTTGAGCGCCTGGTCGAGTCCGGTTGTCTTGACCGTGAGGATGACCAGGTCGACGGGCGTCGCCTCGCTCGCGCGGACGGACTTGAGCGCGCAGGGCTTGCCGTTGACGGTGAGCGCATCACCCGCGTGGCGCTCAAAGCGCGCGTCGTCCATAACGTATTCGATGGCGTCGTTGCCGAGCGCTTGGGCGATCATGCTGCCGTAGAGCAGGCCCACGCCGCCCTTGCCGATGAAGGCGACCTTGTTGATCTGCATGTGAATCATCTCCCCATAAAAAGGCGCCCGCGTATGGGGCGCCTGATGGATTGTATGCCGCCGGGCCATGTCGCGTGCACCGGATGGCCGTATTTAGAAGAACAAACGCATGGGAACTTATGACGCGGGGCAGACCGCAAAGACACGTGCGGGATATCCGACGCCATCACGCACCTTGGGGAAGGTGCAGAAGATGACGGCGCCCGTGGCGGGAAGCTCGTCCAGATGGTCCATGACCTCAATCTGGTAACGGTCGACCGAGAGGATGTACTGTTCGCCGGGGTAGGGGTAGGCATCCTCGCGTGTGGTCACGGTTGCGGGGTCGGTGTCTGCCGGTTCGTGGCCGATGGCACCGATGTTGCGCTCTTCTACAAGCCATTTGATGGCATCGAGGTCCCAGCCGGGGTAGTGGGGCTGGCCGTCTTCGTCCTTGTTTTCGAGGTCGGCGAGCTTGGACCAGTCGGAGCGGAAGGCGACGAAAGCATCCTCAGGAATGCGACCGTGCTCGTCCTCCCAAGCCTTGAGGTCATCGATGGTCAGGATAAAGTCGGGGTTTGCGGCGCACTCCTCGTGCTTGTCGATCACACAGAGCGGATGCATAAACTCGATAGGTTCGATCTCGCCAAGGGAACGGCCATCGACATGGAAGTGGCGCGGCGCGTCGACGTGGGTGCCGTACTGCGAGGCGACCGAATACTGGAAGCAACGCATGGGCGCGAGCATGTCCTCGGGCGTGCCGGGCAGGTAGTCGAAGAGCTTGGTGGACTCAAATGGCTCAAAGCCAAACCAGTGCGGGGTGTCGCACGAGAGCGTATGGGTGAGGTCAACCCAGCGATAATCGGTGCTTTTGAGCTGGGATGCGAGGTTCCAAAGGTCGAGCGCGGGCATGGGTGGCTCCTTTCATCGGGCTTTTTGCTGATGTTAAAGCGGTGCCGTGACAGCTCGATTTCTGCTGCGTTACGATACGTTCTCGATTGCGATTCCACGATGTTTCGGCCGCGTGACCATTGTGTTTCGCCTTGCCGGGGCGCTGATGGCGAAGGGAGGGGCCGTGCAATACCGCGGTGACCCCAAAAGTGGTAACCGAATATCTGCTCTGGGTCTGGGCTGCATGAGGTTTCCCGGTTCGCCGGGACACCCCGATGCGAAGACAGCCGATGCCATCATTTCCCGTGCGGTGGAGCAGGGGATTAATTATCTGGATACTGCGTATCTCTATCCCGGTAACGAGGCGTGCGTGGGCGCCTCACTTGAGCGCTTGGGGCTGCGCGACCGGGTGTTGCTGGCGACCAAGTTGCCGCACGCTTCGTGCAAGCGCGCGGAGGATTTCGACCGGTTCTTCGACGAACAACTGCGTCGCCTGCGGACCGACCATATCGACTATTACCTTATGCACAACATCACTTCGCCCGCTCAGTGGGAGCGCGTGGTGGCGTTGGGTATCGAGGACTGGATCGCGCGTCAAAAGGCGGCGGGGCGCATTCGCCAGATTGGTTTTTCGTACCACGGCAGCGCGGCTGATTTCCTGACGATGCTTGACGCATATGACTGGGATTTTTGCCAGATACAGTACAACTATGCCGGCGAGCGTTACCAAGCGGGAACGGCAGGACTCATGGCGGCTGCGGAGCGCGGGCTCGCGGTGTTTGTGATGGAGCCGCTGCTGGGCGGGCGTCTGGCAGGCAAGCTGCCGCCGCGGGCCCGCGCCGTGCTCGATGGCGCTCGTGACCCGCATTTGCGCACTCCTGCCGCTTGGGGGCTTTCGTGGGTGTGGAACCATCCTCAGGTGACGATGCTGCTTTCGGGTATGACCAATACCGCGCAAGTGGATGAGAACGCGGCGTTGGCCGATCGGGCCCTGCCGGATTCGATGACAGTTACTCAGCTTGATGCCATCGCACGCGTGCTGACGGAGTTTGAAAAATCGAATCGCGTGCCCTGCACGGGATGCGGCTACTGCATGCCATGTCCCAAGGGTATCAACATTCCCGCCTGCTTTGCCGCCTACAACGCGAGCTATGCGCACAGCTGGTTTACGGGGCTGTCGCAATACTTTACGGCGAGTGCGGTGCGCACGAGCGAGCCCAAGCTGGTGAGCAATTGCGTCAAGTGCGGCAAATGCGCGCGCCACTGCCCGCAGCATATCGATATCCCCGAGCGTCTCGATGACGTGCGCCGACGCTTCCAGCCGGGCCCCGTAACGGCCGCGCTTAAAGCCTTTTGCAAAACGCGTTCCTGATGCCCCTTTTATAACTCGCGGTGGAATAGCTTCTGTTTGCGGCAGAATAGGGGCCAAACAGGAACTATTTCGCCGCAACTGAAGGGGGCTGTCGTGGGCCATCGGGATTCATGTGATGATTTGCGTGAGGTTCGTTGGGGCGTTTTGGGCGCTGGGCACATTTCTCATCGATTTGCATCGTCGCTCAAGAAGGTCGACGGGGCACGGTTGGTGGCTGCGGCCGGTCGCACTCCTGCACATGTCGAGGAATTTTGCCGAGCGTTTTCGATCGATGCTGCGCATGGCCATGCCTCGGTCGACGATAACGGCAATGCGGCTTATGACGCGCTGATTGCCGACCCCGATGTCGACGCAATCTACTTGGCGCTTCCGCATGGCATGCATACGCGTTGGGCCTGTCGCGCGCTGTGCGCCGGAAAGGCCGTGCTGTGCGAAAAGCCGGCCGTTTTGAGTGAGGAAGAGGCTCTCTCGATCGCCTCCACCTCTCGCGAGCGCGGCGTGCTGTTTATGGAGGCAATGAAGAATCGGTTTTGCCCGATGCGCGCTCGCGTGAAGGACTTGTTTGCGTCGGGTGAGCTTGGCCGTATTGTCTCGATTGAAAGCGTGCAAAAGCTCGATTACGGCGAGTCTCCTTCGGGCTATCTGCTTGATCCGTTGCAGGGCGGCTGTCTATATGACATGGGCTGCTATGCGGTCGGTTGGTTTGAGGATTTGCTCGCGGGCGCTTGCGAGGTTTCGTCCCGTGAAGTTCGCTGGCGTGACGTATCGGGCGGTCGCGTCGATTGGGCCGACGAGATCCATATGAGCGTCGGCGGTATACCCATTCATATGGTGTGCGACGGCGAAGCAACATATGAAAGCCGCTTAACGATTGCCTGTGAGCGGGGCTCGTTGGAAATCGAGCGCCTCCATCGCCCCGAGCTCGCTCATGTGAAGTATTCCGACGGACGAATGCTCGAAATAAATGCCCCGTTTGAGGTCGATGATTTCTACGGCGAAGCTTCGCATGCGACCCAGCTCATCCGGGCGGGGAAACTCGAGAGTCCCGTCATGCCTCTTGCCGCCACGCAGCGCTGTGCGCAGATCATCGATGCGATTCGCTTGACGCTCTAGGCTGCGGTACTGGTGCTCAAGGGGGCTCGGCGGACCGTGCCCCTGATGCCCCTTTTATATCTTGCGGTGGAATACGGTCTGTTTGCGCCAAAATAAGGCACCAATAGACCGTATTTCACCGCAACTGATGAGGGGGAGCTGGAGATGCTGACGATCGGGTGTCATCTTTCGACGACGAAGGGCTATCGGGCAATGGGGGAGACGGCGTTGTCCATTGGTGCCAATACCTTTGCGTTCTTTACGCGCAACCCGCGCGGTGGCAAGGCAAAAGACCTTGACATGGATGACGTGGCGGCTCTGCGCGAGCTTATGGCGCAAAACGACTTTGGACCGCTGGTGGCGCATGCCCCGTATACCTATAACCCCTGCTCCGCTAAGGAGCGGGCGCGCGAGTTTGCCTTGGAGGCTATGGCGGAAGATTTGCAGCGTCTGGAAGCACTGCCCGGCAACTACTACAACTTCCATCCCGGTGCGCATGTGGGACAGGGGGCAGACGCCGGCATTCAGATGATTGTCGACACGCTGTGCCAGGTGATGTTTGGGGGCCAGCAGACGATGGTATTGCTCGAGACCATGGCGGGTAAGGGCACCGAGGTGGGCCGTAGCTTTGAAGAGCTGGCGTGCATTATCGAGGGCGTTGCCGCCAAGTGTCCAGAGCTGTCCGATAAACTGGGCGTTTGTTTGGACACCTGCCATGTGAGCGATGCCGGCTACGACATCATCCATGATCTGGACGGCGTACTCGACGAGTTCGACCACGTGGTGGGCATCGATCGCCTGCATGCCGTACACATCAACGATTCGAAGAACCCTTGTGGCGCCCATAAAGATCGTCACGAGTGCATCGGCAAGGGATACCTTGGCAGCGAGGAATTTGGCGGCGGTATGCAGGTTATGCAGAATATTGTATCGAATAGCCGCTTGCGTGCACTTCCATTTATTTTGGAGACGCCGAACGAACTTGCAGGTTATGCAGCGGAAATTACGCTATTAAGGTCGTTACAGCAGTAACAACTGTCACAAAGTGGAGTGTTCCATTCACGTTATGGGATTGTTTCAATCAGTTTTCTCATTGCAGATTCGTAATTCAGGGTG
>CAUCXP010000021.1 GCA_958446785.1 uncultured Collinsella sp.
AGCGTGCGACGGCGTACGTCGGGCTCGATAAAATGGGCTCCAGAGGTTTTGTCATTGCGCTTGGGGGTCGTGAACAAGGCGGCCATGGTTACTCCCATCCTCATAGGGCCTATGCGATTACGCTCAGCATATCTGCAGGATGTAGCCGGCGGTAGTGCCGTTTGGAGGGCAAAATGTCCAAAACTTGGGAAGCAATACATCACGCGTCCGTGCGTTGCCTGGCTTTAAAAGAAAAGCGCGGAGCCGCTCGATGCGACTCCGCGCTTTGGTGTTTGGTATTGCGAATCTTGCGCCTACGCCACGAAGAAGTAGACGAGGAAGGCGAGGGCTGCGATCCACATGAGCGGCTTGATCTTGGAGGCCTCGCCCTTAAAGAGCGCGACGACCACGTAGGCGATAAAGCCCAGACCGATGCCGGCAGAGATGGAGTAGGTGAAGGGCACGCCGGCGACAATCATGAACGCCGGGAAGCCCTGCGACACGTCGGACCAGTCGATCTCGGAGGCCTCGCTCATCATGAGGTAGCCGACGTAGACCAGGGCACCGCAAGTGGCGGCGCTGGAAACGACGGAGACGACGGGGGAGAAAAACGCAGCGAGGATAAACAGCACGCCGGTTGTGACGGAGGTGAGACCCGTGCGGCCACCGTCGGCAGCGCCAGAGGTGGACTCGACGAAGGTGGTGATGGAGGAGACGCCCATGAAACCGCCCACGGCAGCGGCGGCGGAGTCGACGATCAAGATCTCCTTGATGTTCTCGACGTTGCCGTCGTCGGTGAGGAACTCGCCCTGCTTGGCCACGGCCATCGCAGTGCCCATGGTGTCGAAGAAGTCACTCATGAGCAGCGAGAACGAGATGACGAGGAGCGCGGGGTCGGTAAGGACCTTGACGATGGCGGGCACGCCGCCGGCGTCGGCGATGGGGCCGCCGATGCTCGAGAAGTCGAGCGGGGCGATGATACCGGTCGGAGCCTGGGTCACACCCAGGGGGATACCAGCGATAACGGCGACGATGATGCCGATGAGCAGCGAGCCCGGCACGTTACGAGAAGCCAGAGCGACCGTCACGATGATGGAGATAATGCCGACGATAAAGGTGGGGGAGGTGATGTCGCCCAGACCGACGAGCGTACCGGCGCCAGCGGTGATGATACCGGCGTCGCACAGGCCGATCATGGCGATGAACAGGCCCAGACCCACCGAGATGGCGTGACGCAGGACAACCGGGATGGCGTCCATGATGGCCTCGCGCAGGCCACAGAGCACGAGCAGCAAGATGACGACGCCCTCAAGGAAGATGACGCTCATGGCCACGTGCCAGTCACCGCCGCAGACGGTAGTGGTGATTCCAGCGATCATCGCGTTGACGCCTAAGCCCGACGCGCAGGCGAGCGGGCGGTTGGCGAAGATGCCCATGCAGATGGTCATGATGCCGGCGCCCAGGCAGGTGGCGCAGGCGAGCGCTCCCGCATCGATGCCGGCGCCCGAGAGCACTGCGGGGTTGACGGCGATGATGTAGGCCATCGCCAGGAATGTTGTCAGTCCAGCGCGAAGTTCGGTCCCGATTGTGGACTTGCGCTCACTGACGTGAAAAAGTTCGTCCATGCATACCCTTTCCTTGTTCGGCCCCGAGTTTAGGCCGATTGACACGAACGCTCCCACTATAGCCCCTTTACGACGCTGTTGTTCCTCGCATGTTGATGTTCGGCGCTTTGTGGCAGACGGACGGTATTTTTCGCATGAAAATGTATGGGTACCGTATACTTAAGCGGTTACAACGACCCCTATGGAGGAACGTATGATTAAAGAGCTTTGCCACGACGAGGCTATCCTGTCCCAGCGTTGCGAGGTTGCGACTGTCGAGGACGAGTCGGTCGCACAGGACCTGATTGATACCATCAAGTCGCTCGACGATGCCGGCTGCCTTGCCGCTAACCAGATTGGCGTTACCAAGAAGGTCTGCGTCTATCTGGACGACGCCGGCGAGCCCCACGTGCTCTACAATCCCCGTCTGGTGTTTGGCCTGGGCGCCAGCAAGATGGAGGAGAGCTGCCTGACGCACGAGGAGGTCACCAAGTCTACGCGCTATATCAAGTGCAAGGTTGCCTTTGACCAGATCGTCGACGGCAAGATGCGCGAGCGCAAGCAGGACTTTGTGGGCTTCGAGGCTCAAATGATTCAGCATATGATTGACCACTGTCTAGGAAAGTTGGTTTAAAGCGCCGGTGCACCGCACCTTGGCGTTCAATCGTCGCTTACGTACCGTTAGTACGCTGCGCTCCTCTTTCACGCCAATCTGCGGCACCTCGACACTTTAAACCGACCTGTTCGGTTATTTCCGGTCGAGTGATTTGATCGGGGATTGAACCTGTGCTTTTGTCCCGGGCGTGACATTGTTGTCATGTCCGGGCTTTTGTGTTTAGCGCCTATTTGTTTGGAGACAATGAAATTAGCAAGAACGTAAAGCTAGGAGGCGCTATGTGTACGAGCATTCGATTTACCGATAATTCCGGCCACATGTATCTGGGCCGCAACCTCGACTGGAGCTTTGACTACGGCCAACAGGTTCGCGTGATGCCGCGCGGGTTTCACATTCCGTATTCGTTTATCGACGATGCGTCGGCGGCACACGCGGTGATCGGTATGTGCATCGATTACAAGAACTATCCCATGTTTTTCGACTGCGGTAACGATGCAGGTCTGGCTGTGGCGGGACTCAACTTTCCCGGCTATGCCGAGTATGCCGAGGGTCCGGTTGACGGCAAGAACAATATCGCGGCCTATGAGTTTCCCCTGTGGGTGGCAGCGACGTTCTCGACGGTCGATGAGGTCGAGGCTGCGCTGCGCGATACGGTGATTGTCGCCAAATCTGCAGGAGAGGGGCTGGGCGTGTCGCTGCTCCATTGGATTATCGGCGACAGCCAGCGTAGCATCGTGGTCGAGATGATGGCTGACGGCCTGCATGTATACGACGATCCGGTCGACACCCTTGCCAATCAGCCCACCTTCCCGTGGCACATGGAAAACCTGCGCACCTATATCACGGCCACCAGCGATTTTCCGCAGACGGCGACATGGCGTGGCGCCGAGCTCAAGCCCTATGGCGCGGGTGCCGGCATGCGCGGTATTCCGGGTGACTGCTATTCGCCGAGCCGTTTTGTAAAGGCGGCGTACCTCAATGCCAATTACCCGCAAAAGGAGAGCGAGACCGAAAACGTCGTCCGCATGTTCCGTTCACTCGAGGGCGTGGTGATGATTGAGGGAGCGTCCAGGATGGGCGATGGCAAGTTCGAGAAGACCATCTATACCGGATGCTTTAGCGCGCGCACGGGCAATTATTACTACGCGATGTATGGGGATCCGTCGATTCGCTACGTGAGTCTGATGGATGCCGAGGGCGCGAGCCCCGATAGGCTCGTGGTTCCCGAGCCGCGTCGTTCGTAGCCGATAGCTTTACTGCAATGCAAAGCGGCCCTGCATCTCCTGTGAGGTGCAGGGCCGCTGTCGTCGATGCGCGACGTCGCTAGAAGTTGGCGTCGTTGAGTTGTTCGCTCTCGAGGCCGTCGAGCTGTTGCTGTTCGGGCGTATCGGCGACGCTCTCGAGCAACTCGGTGGGGTCGACGTTCATGTTCCTGCCGGCTTCGTTGCCGTTGACCAGGTCGTCCGAGAAGATGTCGACTTCCATTTCCTCGGCTTCCTCGATTTGGACCTCGAGTGGCACCTGGGTGCGTACGAGCTTGACTGCTGGACGCATGCGGGCAAAGAGCGGTACGTACTCGATGATGATGGCCGAGTTCTCGAGACCATACCAACGTGCCGGGCTTCCGCAGGCGCGGCGGACGGCGTACTTGATGGCCATGACGCGATGGTCGTTGCGGTTGATGTCCGTTTCGGGGGCAAGCATCTTGCGCAGCATACAAAAACGGAAGTCGCCCACGTTGCCGCGTGTCTCGTAGATGGAGTAGGTGTGATGCTGCGGCGGCAACTCACCCGAGGCCATCAGGTCGCCAACGATCTGGCGCAGGTAGGCGTTGATGCGCTGATTGACCTTAAAGCCCAGGTCCAAGCGCACGCGGAACAGGAAGTCCGTGCCAAAGGTCTCAACGGAATACTCGTGCGTATAGGGCTCGTCGGTAACGTGCACGTTGATGAACCAATATGCCTTAGCACGCTTGGGGTGCTTGTCCAGGATGGAATAGAGCACGTCGCGGTCGAGCGTGAGCGGGTCGGGGCTGTTGGTGAGAAATACCAGATTGTCAGCGAGCACGGGGTAGGTCTCGTCGTTGCGCAGGCGGCCGAGCTGGTCAATGTACTTGGAGACGGGCAGCAGGATCGTCTGCGTGCGCTCGATGGCGGTGCCGCGGCGCCACACGTACATAAGGCCAAACAGCAGCGAGGCCAAGAAGATCATCACATAGCCACCGTCAAAGAACATGGTGAGGCACGAAGCGAAGAAGCACAGCTCAATGGCACCAAAGAGCAGGGCGAAGACGCAGGCGCCCAGCTTGTGTTTGAGGATGCCGGCGATGTAGCTCGTCAAAAGCGTCGTGGTCATGAGCATGGTCACGGTAATGGCGAGGCCGTAGGCGCTCTCCATGCGCTCGGAGTTTTGGAACAACAGCACGATGAAGATACAGCCGACCCACATGATGTTGTTGACGAGCGGAATATAGAGTTGGCCCTTGGTGTCGCTGGGGTAGTGGATGCGCAGATGCGGCATAAGGTTGAGACGGGTTGCCTCGGATACCAGCGAGAACGAGCCGGTGATGAGCGCCTGCGAGGCGATGATGGCCGCTACGGCCGAAAGCACGATGGCAAAGGGGCGCAGGGGCTCGGGAAGCATCATATAGAACGGGTTGACGATATCCATCGCGAGCATCTGGGGATTAGAGTTGTTGGCGAGCAGCCAAGCGCCCTGACCCAGATAGTTAAGGATGAGGGCTGCCTTTACGAACGGCCAGGATGCGTAAATGTTGGCCTTGCCCACGTGACCCATGTCCGAGTAGAGCGCCTCGGCACCGGTTGTCGACAGGAAGACAAAGCCGAGCACCATAATGCCCGAATGGTTGATGGGCGAGAACAGGAACATGATGCCGCGGATGGGGTTGAGCGCACGTAGGATGGACAGGTTGCCGAGCATGTTGAACAGGCCGGCGCCTGCCAAGAACAGGAACCATAGTGTCATGAGCGGGCCGAACAGCTTGCCGATCGACGAGGTGCCGGCGCGCTGCATGGCAAACAGGCCGCAGATAATGATGATGGTGATGATGATGACGTTGGTCTGGCCGTCACCCAAAAGCGCATGGCCCCACTCGATAGTGCGCAAGCCCTCGATGGCCGTGGTAACCGTGACGGCGGGGGTGAGGATGCCGTCGGCGAGCAGCGCCGCGCCGCCGATCATGGCGGGAAGGATCAGCCACGGCGCCACTTTGCGCACCAAACTAAACAGGGCGAAGATGCCGCCCTCGTTGTGGTTGTCGGCCTTCATGGCGATAACCACGTACTTGACCGTGGTCACGAGCGTCATGGTCCAGATGACAAGCGAAAGCGCTCCCAAGATCATGTCTTCGCTGACGGTACCGATGCCGCCGTTGTTGGCGACGATTGATTTCATGGTGTACATGGGGCTCGTGCCGATGTCGCCATAGACGACGCCGAGCGTTACGAGCAGCATGCCAGCGGAGAGGGGAATGGCTCCGTGCCCGCCCTGCCCATGCTGGCCTTGGAGGTTTGCCTCCAGTTTGGTGTGTGCCACGTGGACTCCCTTAGACATCTGGCCTCTGCCAAGGGCAGTAGACCTTTATGCCATCTTTATACATATAAGAGCAGTTTGGCACATTGGTTAGTTTTAGACAATAATCCCCAGCTGGGGATTATTCATATACGCATGTAGCATTTCAGAGCAGGGGCTATTAAGCACGTGCTGTCTGGGCTATGCCAGCCTTGGCGCCTGCGCGTTTGCCGGCGAATTCGCAAAAGAGCGCGCCGCCGATGATAAGTGCGGCGCCCATCAGGCGGACCGGTGTTATGACTTCGCCCAAAAGGACGGCCGAGAACACGACGGCCGAAAGCGGCTCGAGGTAGCCGACGACCGCAACGGTCTGGACGGGCAGCTTGGCGACGGCACTAAAGTAGAGCAGGCAACCGATGCCGGTGTTGACGACGCCGAGCATGACGACGGCGCGCCAATCAATATTGGCGGCGACGCCGGCGGACAGGAACGAGGGGGCGCCCTGCGTGATGAGCGTGAGGACCAGCGCGGTCACAAAGGCGGCGCTCACCTGGAGCGCGGAGTTCTCGAGGCCCTCGATGTGCGGCGCGCCCTTGCTGGCGATGACCATCAGCGCATAGCAAAATGCCGAGGCGATGCCGCAAGCGATACCCGCAATGGGCATATTGCCGCCTAGACCTTGTGCCGCAATGAGAAAAGCACCGCAGGCGACGGCGATAAAGCCGGCGATTTTGCTGCCGGTCAGCTTTTCGCCAAAGATGAGCGGGGAGAGCGCCATGACGATGATGGGGCCGCAGTAGTACAGCAGCGAGGATACGCCGACGCCAATCGTCTGGTAGGCGCGGAACAGAAAAATCCAGCTGGCGCCCAGCGCGGCTCCCGAGAGGAGGAGGGCTGCGGCTTCGCGGGGGCGGGATGGCGCCTGCAGCTTATGGCGTTGGGTGACGGCGAGGATGATGACAAGCGAGAGTGCGCCCAAAAACGTGCGCAGTAGCACGATATCGGAGCTCGGCAGCGCAATGGCAGCGGCGATGATGCCGTTGGAGCCAAACAATAGCAATGCTGCTAAGTACGTAAACAGTCCGTTGTTCATGCGCTGAAATCCCCTCTATATCCGAGCATGTTCACTATGGGTGAACTGGCTATAGAAGAAAAGCGAATATAATTCATAGATAACATGACAAAAGCTCATGCATAGGTGGAGGGGTGCCGTGGAAACGAATGTTCAAAAGATGCAGGTCCTGCTCGAGACCGTGCGCGCTGGCAGTTTTACGCGCGCCGCCGAGCGGCTGAGCTATTCGCAGTCGGGCGTGAGCCGTATGGTGGCCGATCTTGAGGCCGACTGGGGCTTTAAAGTGCTCGATAGAAGCCGCGAGGGCGTAGTGCTTTCTGCCGATGGGCGGCAAGTTATGCCGGCGGTCGAGGCGCTCTGTGAGGAATTCACTCGCTTGCAGCGACGGGTGGATGAGATGCGTGGGCTCATGCGCGGCAAAATCTGCATCGGTACGTTTTCGAGTGTGGCGACTCACGTGCTGCCGCCGGTGATTGCGCACTTTCGCGCCGATCACCCGGACGTCGATTACGAGCTGCTGATGGGTGATTACTCCGAGATTGAGCAATGGGTGGCGGAAGGTCGCTGCGACCTGGGCTTTATTCCGCGCGAACCACGCGGCGCCGGCATGGCGTCGCGGCCGTTGGTGCAAGACGAGTTGATGGCCGTGGTGCCAGCGGACTCTTCGCTTGCCACCGCGGAGGTCGTTTCCCTTGCCGATTTGGCCAACGAGCAGTTTATTCTGCTGGAACGCGGCAGTGACGACGAGATTACGCCGCTGTTTCGCCGCGCGGGCCTGGCGGTGCGCTCTAAGCTATCGACCTGGGATGATTATGCGATTATGGCCATGGTCGAGGACGGTCTGGGCGTGAGCATTCTTCCGGCGCTCATCTTGCGCCGCTGCCAGTTCGATGTTGCCGTGCGCCCGCTCGAGGGACATCCTCATCGGCAGATCAACGCCATATACCGCACCGCTGACGTTTCGCTTGCGGCGGCTCGTTTCCTTGAATATCTCTAAAAGCGCGTGCTCGTTGTCCACTTCGGGACGATTCTCGGGGTTCAGTACATTTTCTTGTGAAATTGAACTTTCAGATAATGCGCCGCGCTATACTGCTGCCTAAATTGAACTCAGGTTCAATTCGTGTTCTGTAAATTGAACTTTGCCAGCAAGGAGGTTCCTGTGGCCCAAGAGACGTTTTGCGATCGCCTGCGACAGACCATGTCCGATCGTGACGTTCGCCAGTCGGACGTAATCCGCGCATCGGAGATGCTCGGAAAAAAACTCGGCAAGAGTCAGATGAGCCAATATGTGAGCGGCAAGACGATCCCGCGGCGCGATGTGGCAGAGCTGCTCGCCCGTATTTTGGAGGTCGATGTTTCCTGGCTGCTCGCCAGTGACGCCGATCAAGGCGAGACATCATCGCCTCGCAACGATTCCAAGCCCGAACCCCATCCCTCAGCTCAAATTCCAAGGAGCACCACCATGCGTACTTTTTCTAAATCCACCAAACTCGAGAACGTCCTGTATGACGTGCGCGGTCCCGTCGTCGACGAGGCCGCCCGTATGGAGGACGAGGGCGAGCGTATTCTCAAGCTCAACATCGGCAATCCGGCGCCCTTCGGTTTCCGCACGCCCGATGAGGTTATCAAGGACATGCGCCAACAGCTGCCCGACTGCGAAGGCTATTCCAACTCGCGCGGCCTGTTCTCTGCGCGCAAGGCGATCATGCAGTATTCGCAGATCAAGGGCCTGCCCAATGTTCAGATGGAGCACATCTACACGGGTAACGGCGTGTCCGAGCTCATTCAGCTTTCGATGAACGCGCTGCTCGACAACGGCGATGAGATTCTGATCCCCAGCCCCGACTACCCGCTGTGGACGGCGTGCGCAACCCTTGCTGGCGGCCATCCCGTGCACTATCTGTGCGACGAGCAGGCCGATTGGTATCCCGACCTGCAGGATATGGAGTCCAAGATCACGAGCGCGACAAAGGCCCTCGTCATCATCAACCCCAACAACCCCACGGGCTCTGTCTATCCGCGCGAGGTGCTCGAGGGTATCGTTGAGATTGCGCGCAGGCACCAGCTCATGATTTTTGCCGACGAGATTTATGACCGCCTGTGCATGGACGGCTACGAGCATGTCTCCATTGCATCGCTCGCCCCCGACCTGCCCTGCATTACGTTTAGTGGCCTGTCCAAGTCGCATATGATCGCGGGCTATCGCATTGGCTGGATGGTGCTTTCGGGCAACCAGCGCTGCATGAGCGACTTCATCATGGGCATCAACATGCTCTCTAACATGCGCCTGTGCTCCAACGTGCCAGCCCAGTCGATCGTCCAGACGGCGCTCGGCGGCCATCAGTCGGTCAACGACTACATCCGCCCCGGCGGTCGTGTCTACGAGCAGCGCAACTTTGTGTATGACGCGCTCAGCAAGATCGACGGCATCTCGGTGGTCAAGCCGCGTGCGGCGTTCTATATCTTCCCCAAGATGGATGTTAAAAAGTTCAACATCACCGACGACGAGCAGTTTGCCCTCGACCTGCTGCACGAGAAGAAAATTCTGATCACGCGCGGCGGCGGCTTTAATTGGGCCGAGCCCGACCACTTCCGCATCGTGTACCTGCCGCGCATGGAAGTGCTCAAAGAGTCGCTCGAAGACCTCGCCGACTTCTTCGATCACTACCGCCAGAGCTAGTGGGATAGAAGTTCCGCACTATGAAAAGCTCCCTGCAGTTGTTTTGCTGCAGGGAGCTTTCTTGAATCGGCGGAACTAGATCACGATTCCTTGGCAGTGGTCGATCTCGTGCTGGATGATCTCGGCGGTGTAGCCCGAGAAGTTTTTGATGCGGTGGACGAAGTTCTCGTCCAAATACTCAACCTTAATGCGACGATAGCGGGTACAGGGACGTTCGCCGATCAGCGAGAGGCATCCTTCGCTCGTCTGATAGGCATTGACCTGCTCAAGAATTTGAGGGTTGTACATCAGGAGCGCCCTGTTGCCGTCTTTTACGCAGATGATGCGTTTGCGCACGCCGATCATGTTGGCGGCGAGGCCCACGCACTCGTGCTCATGCTCGTGGAGCGTATCCAGGAGGTCCTGCCCGGTCGTGGCATCTTCGGGGCCGGCGTCTTCGGAAGGCAGGTGTAAAAAGAACTCGGATTTCATGATGGGCTTAATCATGGCGGGCTCCTCATGTCTCGTGCTTTCGTGGGCTTTTAATAATAGCGCGGAAGGAAAGCTGCGCGTCAGCGTTACAATCTTTCAACGTTGGACCATGTTGTCGGATCCGTCGCGTGCGGCGTCTGACGTAAGTCTAGGGCTCATGCTCGCCCTGGACTGTTCCTCTGGGGCGATGCGACTGTCGTTCCAAGAGGAAGGAAATGCATGGGGAGCAAATCTCAGCAACAAGTTCAAGCAACGCCATCGGCCACTTCGGCGTTTCTCGTCGTAATGTATATTGCAGCCTTTGTCGCCGCGTTTAACGAGAACATCATTAACGTGGCACTGCACGATATCATGGCGGCCTTTTCGGTGAGTGCCACCACGGCGCAGTGGCTAGTTTCGGGATACATGATCGTGACGTCGATCTTTACGGCCATCATGGCCTTTCTGTCCGGTCGTTTCTCGACGCGCAAGCTGCTGTTTTTCGCATGCGGATGCATGGTCGCCGGAGAAGTCCTGTGCCTGGTCGCCCCGTCGTTTACCGTTTTGCTGCCAAGTCGTATTTTGCAGGCTGCGGGATCGGGCATCTTGTTTCCGCTCATGATGAATGTGGTGCTATCTTGTGCTCCGCGCGAGAAGCTCGGTCTGTATCTGAGCCTGGGCGGTGCCTGCATTACGCTAGGGCCGGCGTTTGGGCCCGTGATTAGTGGTCTTATGTGCACGTTGTTTTGCTGGAGGGCGGTGTTCGTAGTGCCGCTGGTGGGCGGTGTCGTGGTCGCCGCGGCGGCAGCAAAGCTCGTTCGGAATGTCGGAGAGCGCTCGAACACCACGCTTGATATTCTGTCGGTTGTTTTGCTCGCCGCCGGCATTACGGCGTTTGTGTATTCCGTAGGCGAGTTCTCGACCAATGTGATGGCCGGTATCGCGACGCTTTTCGCCGCTGTTGTGGTGCTCGGCCTGTTTGCGGTTCGTCAGCTCAAGCTCAAGCATCCGGTGCTTAACGTGCGTCCCATGGCGAGCGTTCGTTTTTGGCCTGCATGCCTGCTTGTGGTGGTGTCGATGATGACGACGTTCTCGATGAGCGTTTTGTTGCCGCTCTATTTTGAGGGCGCATACGGCATGACCGCACTTGTCGCGGGTTTGCTCATTTTGCCGGCGATCGCCTGCAACGCTGTGACCTCGATTGTGGGCGGACGCGTGATGGATGCCCGTGGTGCGTGGCCGCTGCTGCCGGTCGGCTTTGCCCTGATCGCTGTGGGGCAGACGGCAATCTCGATGACCGCGGCAAGCATGAACATCGGCGTTGTCGTGCTGCTGACCGTTGTGGTGTATGCCGGCGTCGGTTTGGTACTGAGCCCCTCGCAGACCGCCGGTTTGGAGACGCTTCCCGCCGCTGAGCATCCTCACGGAACGGCATTGCTTAACACGTGGAACATGATTGCCGCGTCGTTTGGTCCGTCGCTGTTTATCGGCCTGCTTTCGAGTTCTGCGGTGGCTGCTGGCGCCGCAGGCGTTGCGTCGGACGTTGCCCAGGCGATAGGATTTGCAGCCGCCGTGCGCGTGGCGGCCGTGATTGCCGTTGTCGGGTTCGCGGTGTCGCTGGTGTACGCTCGCCGCGAGTCGCACATGTCGCATTAATGTGTGCACATAGATTCTGCAGCTAGATTGGATGGCGACACCATAAACTAATGGACGTTTTGCCGAGAGGCATGAATGTATAAAGCGCAAAGAGTGCGCGACGGGCCCCGCGAATGGGGCGATGATGCCCGAGAGGGCCAAGAAGGAGTCTCATGTCTGAGAACGAAGAGATCATGAACGAGACCGAGAACGAGACCATGGCTGCCGAGGTCGAGGCAGTCGAGACCGTGGAGACCGAAGCTGCCGAGGTTGAGGCTGCTGACGAGGTTTCCGCCGAGGAGGCCGAGGTTGTCAAGGCCGCCGCTGATTACGATGACGAAGAGCTGATGGACAAGATGCAGAAGGCCGCCCGCCTGCTGCGCAGCCGTCGCTTTGCTATTTCCAAGGAGGAGGAGGCCAAGGCCGAGCGCATGGCGAACATCGAGCGCGCCATCAAGCTTCTTGACCTCAAGCCCAAGATGGAGCAGAAGGAAATGTCCGACCTGCTGGGCATGCGCCTTCGTGAGCTCGATGGCCTGATGGCCGAGGCCGAGGCTGCCGATCTGGTCGGCCGCATCGACGACGCCGAGGGCGATATGCGCAAGATCGTTGTCTTCGCTGCCGAGGATGCCGATGAGGGCCTGGTCGAGCTTGCCAACAAGAAGGAGAAGCTCCTGCCCGAGCTTTCTTACGAGGAGGCTACCGAGCTGATGGCCGCTCTCGATAAGGTTATCGCTCCGCTCGTCGCCATGGGCCTGGACGAGGACCGCGGTCCTCGCGGCGGCCGTGACGAGCGCGGTGGCCGTGGCGGCGACCGTGGCGGTCGCGGCGGCTTTGGCGATCGCGGTGGCCGTGGCGGCGACCGTGGCGGTCGCGGTGGCGATCGCGGTGGCCGTGGCGGCTTTGGCGACCGTGGCGGCGACCGTGGCGGTCGCGGCGGCTTTGGTGGCAACCGTGGTGGCTATGGCGATCGCGGTGGCAACCGTGGTGGCTTCGGCGGCAACCGTGGTAACGACCGCGGCGGTCGCGGTGGCGACCGTGGCGGCCGCAACGGTGGCGGCTTCCGCGGCAACCGCTTTTAGGGGTTACGCGGTTCTACGAACCGCGTAACTAGTTGACGCTGCGCGCCACCCAGGGCGACAATTTGTCATTCAAAAGGCAAGGCATGACCAGAAGGTCTATGCCTTGCCTTTTTCATGCCAACTTGTTCGCCCTGGGCGGCGCTCGCTGGCGTTGCCAAAACATCGGCGTTGCCATGATCCAAGGTAGTCATTGGGGACGTTCTTAAACGACTACATAGCATGAGAGTGGATAATCTCCCGGTTTGAGCCTGCATTCAAGCTCAAAGTGGGAGATTATCCACTCTCATTTGTTATGTGTCCGAAAATCCACGCTCGTTTCTACTCTGTCTACATTTGTAGGAACAGTTCGTGGAGGCGGGTGTCTTCATCGAGTTCGGGGTTCAACGACACACACAGCGTATCAATCAGCCGTTCCGTAA
>CAUCXP010000022.1 GCA_958446785.1 uncultured Collinsella sp.
GAGCTGGTTGCCCTGGCGGGCAGCGACGATGCAGCCATCGACTTCGGCCAGGGCCTTGGCGTCGCCGTGGACCTCGACGATGCGGGGTGCGCGGATAAACGTCAGCGGCGCTTCACCGTCGATGCCGGCTACTTGCCCTTTGGTTCGAAAGCTGCCGAGCTGCCTGCCGTAGGCATTGCGCTCGACAAGTACATCCATGGTTGCCAAACGCGGCGTCCCCTTATCGTCGTGGGCGGCAAGATCGCGCGCCAATAGAATCAAGCCGGCGCAGGTGCCCAGGACGGGCATGCCTTCAACAATGCGGGCGCGAAGCCCGTCGAGCATGCCAAGCTCGGCAAGCAGCTTGCCCTGAACGGTGGACTCGCCGCCGGGGAGAACCAGGCGGTCAAAGTTCTGTTGTAAATCGGCCGCCTGCCTCAGCTCAACACAACGTGCGCCGAGCTCGGACAGCCTCGCTTCGTGCTCGGCAAAAGCACCTTGGATCGCCAGCACGGCGACCGTCTGGTCTGCGTAATCACTCATGTGCGATCCTTTCTGCCGGACTAGCGTCCGCGCTCCTCCATGATGATCTCGATCTCGTCGGCGTTGATGCCCACCATGGCCTCGCCCAGGTCCTCCGAAAGCTCGGCAATGAGCTTGGCGTCGGTGAAGTTTGCCACAGCCTTAACGATGGCGGCGGCGCGTTTGGCGTGGTCGCCGCTCTTAAAGATGCCCGAGCCGACAAAGACGCCCTCGGCACCCAGCTGCATCATCAGCGCGGCGTCCGCGGGGGTTGCTACACCGCCGGCGGCAAAGTTCACCACGGGAAGCTTGCCCGTGGCATGGACCTCGCGCACAAGCTCGACTGGAACTTGCAGTTGCTTAGCTGCCTCAAAGAGCTCGTCATCGCGCAGAGCAGCAACGTCGCGGATTTGCTTTTGAATCTTGCGCATGTGGCGCACGGCTTGGACGACGTCGCCCGTGCCCGGCTCGCCCTTGGTGCGAATCATTGTGGCGCCCTCAGCAACACGGCGCAACGCCTCGCCCAGATCGCGGGCGCCGCAGACAAACGGCACGTCAAACTGGGTCTTGTCGATGTGATAGACATCATCGGCGGGGGAGAGGACCTCGGACTCATCGATGTAATCGATCTCGATGGCCTGCAGGACCTGCGCCTCGACAATGTGACCGATGCGACACTTGGCCATAACGGGGATGGAGACGGCCTCCTGGATGCCCTTGATCATCTTGGGGTCGCTCATGCGCGAGACGCCGCCTGCGGCGCGGATGTCGGCCGGAATGCGCTCGAGCGCCATGACGGCGCAGGCGCCCGCCTCCTCGGCGATGCGTGCCTGCTCGGGCGTGGTGACGTCCATGATGACGCCGCCCTTGAGCATCTGCGCGAGCTCGCGATTGAGTTTGACGCGATCGGCCTTGCTGGTCTGTTCTGCCATGGTTGCTCCCTTGGTTGGCATGTACATTGCTTGACGGAACATCCTATCGGGGAGCTGGGTATGGCGAAATACTCAGTTTTCGAGATAATAACAAGGTCAGACTAATGCCAGATTGAATGATTCGATAAGGTCAGGTGATAGACCCATGCTTGACTACAATTTGGAAAATCGCGGCGAAGCATCGCTTTATGAGTATGTTTACCAGCAAATTCGCGATGATATTGTTGCTGGCCGTATTGCGGCGGGGGTGCATCTTCCGTCTAAGCGCGCCTTTGCCAGTCATCTGGGAATCAGTGTCATTACTATCGAGAATGCATATAGCCAGTTGCTTGCCGAGGGCTATATTTGCTCAATGCCGCGTCGTGGCTACTACGCTTGCGAACTTCCGGATGCACCGGTTTTGGCTTCGGCTGCGGAGGACATCGACCGAGATGCTGTCCCTGTTGGTCCCAGCGCGCATGATGCCATGGGGCAGGCAGAGCGATTCGACGCACTTTCTCCTTCCGCTTTGGAGGCGGCGCGGCTTTGGCAAAGTGCGCTACGGGCGACGCTGACGTCCGAAGACGAACGTGAAATCTTTTCGCCCGCACCGGCGCAGGGCACCGCTCGACTGCGACGTGCGATTGCGCACCATCTGCGCGGGACAAGGGGCATGAATGTCAATCCCGACAATATCGTTATCGGTGCGGGCGCCCAGCTGCTCGATACCATGTTGGTTCAGTTGCTTGGCGCGGACAAGGTGTATGCCGTCGAGGATCCAGGCTATTTGCGCTTGACGCGCATCTATCAGGCCATGGGTTGCGAAGTGCGGCATGTCCCGTTGGATGCTGAGGGCGTGGACTTGAGTGCGCTGCAGAAAACCGGGACCGATGTCCTTCACCTGATGCCGTCTCATCAGTATCCGACCGGTCTTGTGACGAGCATTGCACGTCGCTATGCGTTGCTGAGCTGGGCCGCCGAGCGGCCAGGTCGGTATCTCATCGAAGACGACTTTGATTGTGAGTTTCGCCTTGCCGGCAAGCCGATTCCCGCGCTCGCGTCGATCGATGCCGCCCAGTCGGTTATCTACACCAACACGTTTTCGAAGAGCCTTTCATCGGCGTTACGTTTGGCGTACATGGTGCTGCCCGATGAACTAATGGAGAGGTTTAAACGCAACCTTGGTTTCTACGCCTCGTCGGTAAGTTCTGTTGATCAGGTTGCCTTGGCGCGTTTGCTGGAATCGGGTGATTACGAGCGACATGTGAACCGCGTACGCGTTCGTGCTCGTGGGGCGCGTGATGGCCTGGCGGCGCTTGTACGGAAAACGTTTCCGGCAGGGGAGGTTTCGATCGATCATGCAGACGCGGGCCTTTACTGCGTCGTGGCCGTGGAGCGTGACGCGGGCGGAAGCTCTTTTGCACGGGCCCTCACGCGCTCGAGCATCCCTTTTATCGATATCGGTGACTGTTTTTGGTGTGCCGATGGCGCATCTGTCCCTGAAAACTCAACTCAAATTCTTGTTCAGTATGACGATCTGAGTCCAAAAGTACTAACTACCTTGGAATTGCAGCTAATGGGGGCACTCTGCAACCTAAGTGAGTAGACTTTTAGCACTTTGGCGACCAGGCAGTTTTGTAACAAGCTATCTACCTGCGGTTTTGAAAAGCAGGATGACCGGCCTGCTCGGGATGTTCAAAAAAGTCTACTCACTTGCCGCGCAAAGCTCCTGCATGAGAGAAAAATGGGGTTTTCAACAGGGCTTCGTCCAGCTCTCGGCAAGCTTTTGGCCAGTTGGGGAGGGCTGTTGAAAACTTGGCAGTCCGTTCGGCGCCATTTTTGGTGCGTTCGCGCCAATGCGTGACTGACTGGGTTGAAATTCGTGTTTTCCTGTGCCTATGAAGGATCTACTTTGTGACATATCAGCTTTTAGGTACTGGCGTTTGCCTCCTCAAGTCCGCGCTTTGTGTCCGCCGCTTCCACGACCGGAAGAAGACCGGCAGCGATATGATCTCGCCCGCAACCCGACGGCTGCGGTCGCGCTCGGTTTTCCGTTGTATACATTGGTTCGGTCGAGAAACAAACGGACTTGTCCTGCCAGCATTAGGCAGCGGCTGTTTCTTGGTGAGCTTCCCAGGGAATCCGTGCTGGAAACGGAGTATGGGGCTTTGATTACGTCTCCTCTACTGACGGCATTCATCATGTTGCGGCATCTGACGGATCTTCAGCTTCTTTTGGTATTGGCGGAGATGTGTGGCTTGTTTGCGGTGTGTGCCCTGCCGGCGGCACTTGAGGCGGAGCTTTCGCGTGCAATTGATTCGGGCGCGATTTCGACAACGTTCGGTTGGGTGCGCTGCCCGTCCGAGGACGGCACCGCCTCAAATTTATGGCGTCGAGACGCTTTGGTTTTGGGTGGAGATCTTGACCGTTTTTGTTCAGATGTTTGTGGGATGCGTTACGGCAATAGATTTATAGCGGTATCGCAACTCGTTCCATTGGGCGCCGCGTCGCCTTTTGAGGTCGAGGCGTATTTGCTACTTGCACTGCCGCGATCCCTGGGAGGCGAAGGTTTTTGCGGCATAGAGCTCAATGTTGAAGTGATGCTAAGCACAAGTGCTCGAGCGATTGTGGGAAAGTCCCGTGTATATATCGACCTACTTCTTTCTTCGCCGGACGGCAGGCGACAAGTGGCCATTGAATGTCAGGGAAAGGCCTCGCACGGACGCGCAGGGGATGGCTTGCGTGATGCAGACCGCATGACGGCGCTTCAGGCTATGGGCTACGACGTGCTTCTCCTGACACACAGACAGATATCCGATGAGGATAGATTCCGCGCGATCGTTAAGGCCGTATGCAGGATGCTCGATGCTGAATATCGTGATAAAAGCTCAGATGAGCAAAGGGCTGAGACATTACTCCGGTCTGAACTGTTCGTTGACTGGACAAAATTGGGAGTAATTGACGGAAAGATGCCCGTTAGACACAAAACAGCTCGATCGTGGACGGCTGCGGTTCTAAGTGAGTAGGCTTTTGGCACTTTGGCGACCAGGCCGTTTTGAAACAAGTCATTTACCTGCGACTTTATAAAGCAATACGGATGGTCTGCTCGGCAAGTTTCGAAAAGTCTACTCACTTAGTTTTTGACGAGAGACCGATGCCGAAGATAGCTCTATTTCAGGGCGTTAACGAGTCCTCGAGACACAAAAAGGCCCGAACCAATACGGTCCGGGCCTTCTTCTTCGAGCTAGAGGTTATGTCTCAGGCGGTTGGCTTAGCCAAAGTAACGCTTGAGCAGGCCGGCGAAAGCCTTGCCGTGGCGAGCCTCGTCGCGGGCCATCTCGTGCACGGTGTCGTGGATAGCATCGAGACCGGCGGCCTTGGCGCGCTTGGCAAGATCGGTCTTGCCGGCGGTGGCGCCATTCTCGGCCTCAACGCGCATCTCGAGGTTCTTCTTGGTGGAATCGGTCACGACCTCGCCCAGGAGCTCGGCGAACTTGGCGGCATGCTCGTCCTCCTCGTGGGCAGCCTTCTCCCAGTACAGGCCGATCTCGGGATAACCCTCGCGATGAGCAACGCGAGCCATGGCCAGGTACATACCGACCTCGGAGCACTCGCCCTCAAAGTTGGCGCGCAGATCGGCAACGATGTCCTCGGAGACGCCCTCCATCTTGGCGACGCCCACGACGTGCTCGGCAGCCCACTCGAGCTGGCCCTCCTCCTGCTTCAGGAAGCGAGAGCCGGGAACGCCGCACTGGGGGCACTTGAAATCCTCGGGCAGCTGGTCGCCGTCGAACTCTTCCACATAACCGCAAACGGGGCAAACAAACTTCATGATTCGATCCTTTCGATCGATGGCGATGGTGCGCTCGTCCGGTCCCGTAAGGGCCCTCTCCGGACGTGCGTCTTGACGAGTTCTATTATCCATAAATGAGACCGAATGTGAAGCCTATTAGGAATGATTTTTAATAAAACAATTTAAGCATGTGTAGATGTTGATTGATTAACGATTGCTAGACCTCGTGCGACCTCCGATGAGTACAATCGGTCGAGCAAATGTTGACCAATCAACAAATGAAGGAGCTTCCTTTATGCATCTAGCCCGCCGCGCCTGGTGCCGAACGTATCAAACGGTTTTTCGCATCGCATTGCCGGTGCTGCCCTATACCGAGCCACGCATTTTAGAGCACGCTGAGGAAGTGCCCGCAGTGCTTCAAAAGCGTTCAATACACCATGTTCTTATCGTGACAGATCCCGGCATTGCCCGTCTGGGGCTCACGGCGCCGCTCGAGACAGCGCTCGCGTCCAAGGGAATTAGCGCTGCGGTCTATGCCGAAACACGTGCGAACCCCACGGTCTCAAACGTGGAGGAAGCGGCATCTCTGTATCGAGAGAGCACCTGCCAGGCCATTATCGGCTTTGGCGGCGGTTCGGCCATGGACTGCGCCAAGGGCGTGGGCGCGCGCATCGCGCAGCCAAAGAAGCCCATCAACAAGATGCGCGGCCTGTTGCGTATCCATCGTCGCCTGCCGCTGCTCATCGCCGTTCCCACCACGGCGGGCACGGGAAGCGAGGTCACGCTTGCAGCGGTAATTACCGACGACGAGACGCACTACAAGTATCCCATTAACGACTTTGTGCTGATCCCGCGCTTTGCGGTGCACGACCCCGAGTTTACGCGCGGCCTGCCCGCCTCCATTACGGGGCAAACGGGCATGGACGCCCTGACGCATGCCGTCGAGGCCTTTATCGGGCGCAGCACCACGCCCTATACGCGCAAGATGGCGCGCCAGGCGGTGCAGCTCATCCACGACAATTTGCTCGAGGCCTATGAGTGCGGTGGCAACATGCGTGCGCGCCGCAATATGCTTTCGGCGGCGTATAAAGCGGGCGTTGCCTTTACGCGCTCTTATGTTGGATACGTCCATGCCATCGCGCACAGCCTGGGCGGGCGTTACGGGATTCCCCACGGCTTGGCCAACGCCATCATCCTGCCGCACATGCTTCGCGCCTATGGCGAAGCTGCTGCTCCCAAGCTCGCCGATCTCGCCCGCATGGCCGGCATTGCGCCGGCTAATGCGCTGGACAACGTGGCTGCTGAGGCCTTTATCGATTGGGTCGACCGCATGAACGCCGCCTTGGGCATACCCAAATATGTGACGGGCATTCGCCGCTCCGACATTCCTGAGATGGCGGCGCATGCCGATGCCGAGGCCAATCCCCTGTACCCCGTTCCGCTTTTAATGGACCGTTTGGAGCTCGAGCATATGTACGAGGTCGTTGCGGGTGGTATGTTTGAAGACGAGAACTAGGAGGGCCCATGAACACCGAGGAAATCGCGCGCATCGTTGCCGATCAGCGCGCCTATTTTAAGACGCACGCCACGTTTGATGTCGATGCTCGACGTCGTGCGCTCGTGAGTTTACGCGATGCGGTGCGGGCCCACGAGGCCGATATTGCCCATGCGCTCAAGACCGATTTGGGAAAGTCGCATGACGAGGCGTATATGTGCGAGATCGGCACCTCGCTTTCCGAGATTCGTTATCAGATTGCGCATGTGGCTCGATGGAGTCGCTCGCGCCTGCGTCCGTGTGACCTCGCCAACGCCGTGAGTGTGTGCAAGACGCAGTCCGTGCCCTATGGCGTCACACTCATCATGGCTCCGTGGAACTACCCGTTTTTACTGACGCTCGAGCCACTCGCCGGCGCCCTTGCCGCGGGCAATACCGTGGTCATCAAGCCGAGCGCCTATGCTCCGGCATCGAGCGCGGTGCTCAAGCAAATCTGTGAAGAGGCATTTGATCCGCGCTTGGTGACGGTCGTCGAAGGCGGGCGTGCCGAAAACGAAGCGTTGCTCGATGAGTGCTGGGACAAGATCTTCTTTACCGGTAGCGTTCCGGTCGGCAAGCTCGTCATGGAGCGTGCAAGTAAAAACCTCACACCCGTGACGCTTGAGCTGGGCGGAAAGAGTCCCTGCATCGTGGATGCGACGGCTAACTTGAAGGTCGCGGCACGCCGTATCGCCTTTGGTAAATGGCTCAACGTGGGGCAGACCTGCGTGGCGCCCGACTACCTGCTGGTCGATGCGCGCGTGCACGACGAGCTGCTGGACCTCATCAAGGAGGAGACCCGCCGCATGTTTGGCGAGCATCCGCTCGACAATGAGAATTACGGTCATATTGTCAACGCCAAGCATTTCGCGCGCGTACGCGGGCTGATCGACCCCGACAAGGTTGTGCTGGGAGGTACCGCGCGCGAGTCGTCGCTCAAGATTGAGCCGACGATTTTGGACGGCGTGGCGCCTGAGGACGCCGTAATGCAGGAGGAGATTTTCGGCCCCATCTTGCCGGTGCTGTCGTTTGAGAGCCTGGACGAGGCCGAGACGTTTATTACGGATCGTCCGACGCCGCTGGCCCTGTATATCTTTAGCCAAGACCGTGAGGTTCAGCAGCGCTTTGTGCGTTACGTGCCCTTTGGTGGTGGCTGTGTTAATGACACCATTATGCATTTGGCCACGAGCCATATGGGCTTTGGCGGCATGGGGGCGAGCGGTATGGGACAGTACCATGGACGCGAGAGCTTCGATACGTTTAGCCACAAGAAGAGCATCGTGAACAAGGCAACGTGGCTGGACGTGCCGTTCCGCTATGCCCCTTACGCAAGCTGGAAGCACAAGTTCGTGCGCATGTTTGTGCATTAGAATCAGATGACATAGGGATAAACAAAGTGGCCGCCCCCGCGTAAGCGAAGACGGCCATTTCTCACGATGAAAACGTGTATCGGAGTTGGCAAGACCCGCTGCCACGGGTGCCATCCGTGTTCCTATCTTATCTGCAAGCGTTCCGTTGCGCAAGCGTTGCGGCAAACGATTGAAAGACGCAGACAGGATGAATTTGTGTCCGCACGGGCCCGTAGACTTCTCAACTACGTTGTGGATGCTCGCTAATCGGTAATGGAGGCGCACGTGTTTGATGACGATGACCTGTTCGATCTGGTAGACGATCCGTTTGAGTGGGATTTGCTGCTCGATGACGATGAGTTGGAGCAGGACCGCAAAAAGCAAAAGGATAAGAACGCCCGGGGTAAAGGTTCGAATAAAAAGGACAAGCGTCGCCGAGGTCTGTTCGGCGGGCTCTTTGGGTGACTGTCTCATCGCTGCGTCTGTATACTAGACAGGTCTTATACGCGTTGCGAAATGAGGACAGAGACGATGATGTGGTTTACCGCCGACCTGCACCTGGGCGATACGAATATCCTGCACGACATGGATCGACCGTTTGACTCGGTCGAGGAGATGAACCGCCGTGTCATCGATGCCATCAACGAGTGCGTGGCTGTGGACGACCGCCTTTATGTCCTGGGAGACTTTACGTATCGATTGCCCATGGTGGAGGCGGTGCGCCTGCGCGAGCGCATCGAATGTCAGAACGTAACGCTCATCTGCGGTAACCATGACGGCGACTGGGAAGATCCAGACGCGCCGCACATTTGGGATGAGGTGCGCGATTATCTGGAGGTCGCCCCCGGTTACGCTAAGGGCCATCGCCTGGTAATGAGCCATTACCCCATGCTCAGCTGGAACGGCAAGGCGCGTGGCGCCATCATGTTGCACGGGCATATCCACAGCAGGGGAGACCGCACCAACGCGCGCAACCGCGATCGCGAGCGCCCCATCTTTCGCTATGATGTCGGCCTCGATGCCAACGAGTACAAGCCCGTAAGCCGTGACCAAATCCTAGGCTTCTTTGGACTGTAGCTGTAAGTGCAGGTAGAATGAACGCGCCGCGCGGATGGTCTGTGCGGCGCGTTTCAGTAGGAGCGATGAATCCATGAGGGCTATCCAGCGCATTAACCATAACGCTGCCATCTGCGAAGACGGCGCGGGGCGTCAGCTTATCGCGCTGGGTCGTGGTATCGGCTTTGGCGATATGCCGCATGAGGTCGACCTGGATGTCATCACGCGTACCTTTTACGGCATTGATTCAAAGTACCTGGCGTTTATCGATGAGGTCGATCCCGAGGTGCTGGAGTTTTCTGCTCAGCTGGCCGATATCGCGACCGGACAGCTTTCGTACGAATTGAGTCCTAACCTTCCCATTACATTGGCAGACCATATTCAGTTTGCCATTAAGCGTGCCCGCGAACACATGGTGGTGTCGTTGCCGCTTGAGCGCGATCTTGAGCAGCTGCATCCCATCGAATACCGCTTGGGCGAGCTGGCTGTTCGCGGTATCCAGAAGAGCTTTCATGTGCGCATGCCCCGAAGCGAGGCCGCGGGCATTGCCATGTCGATTGTCAACGCATCGGTTAAGCCGAGCGAGCGGCGCGTGCTTGCCGAGCAGCACGAGGAGCGACTGCTCGATATGACGGTCGCGATTATTCAAGAAGAGTTGGGTGTGACGGTCGATCGCTCGTCGTTCGCCTTTGCCCGCTTTGCCACTCATGTGCGCTATCTGCTCGACCGCGTGGCAAAGAAAGAGCCGATCGATACCGAGAACTCCGGTCTTTACGACGTGCTCGTGGAGCAGTATCCGGCGGCATCGCGTTGCGCTCACCGTGTCGACGATCTGATTCAAGAGACCTTTGGCGAGCCATTGGCCCAAGAGGAGCTCGTCTATCTGATCATGCATGTGAATCGCGTGGCTTCTGTCCACTCGGATAAATAGGCTCTCTGGTATTTCCTTTCCGTCATGGCGACCGTTCGCGGGTCGTTTGCTACCGTTCGTCGGTAATCTGAGCCGCAACGAACGCATCTGCCGCATATACTCGCCGTGTGTTGGGTGTTACTCACGGCGCAGCTCCGAGAGGCACTACCGATTCTGCCGAGGCCATAATTGGGTCTCTGTCGGTTGTGCGCGGGGCTTTTTCATGTCGATCCACCCGGGAATCACATGCAAATCAATCTCTTGCCAACTGATGTCGCGCGCTGCGCAGGCGCGAGCGGAATTGTGCGTCTTGGTGCCGTGAAGTCCCACGGCCTTTAGTTGGAAGAGAAGGGATTCGACATGGCTGTCGATAACAAGAAGATTGCCGAGGACGTGCTTGCTGCCGTCGGCGGCGCCTCCAATGTGACGAACGCGACGCACTGCATGACCCGCCTGCGTCTGAACCTCAAGGATCAGTCCATTCCCAATGACGATGAAGTAAAGAAGATCAAGGGCGTGCTGGGTGCACAGTGGTCTGGCGGCCAGTATCAGGTCATCATTGGCCAGAACGTGCCGAAGGTCTATGACGCCGCCATTGCGCTGGGCGTCAAGGGCGAAGGCTCCATTGACGAGAACCTCGATGACGGCATCAAGGAGCCACTGACGGTCAAGACTGCGGGCAAGAAGGCCCTTAACTACCTGTCCAAGACAATGTGCATGACGATCCCCATTATCATGGGCGCCGCCATGTTCCGCACACTTGCCGTACTTTGCGGCGACGGCATGCTCGGTATCTGGTCTGCTGATTCCGACATCTACAACTTCTTCTACAACTGGATTTACAACGCAGGCTATTATTTCCTCCCTGTTTATCTGGGTTGGGCTGCCGCAAAGCAGCTCGGCTGCAGCCAGCCGCTCGGCATGATGCTCGGCGGCGTGCTCATTGCCCCTGAGTTCATGACGCTGGTCAACGCTGCGGCGGATTCGGGTGCTACGACCACGATGGTTTACGGCGCGCTCCCGGCTCAGCTGAACAACTATTCTGCGACCGTGCTCCCCATGCTGCTGTCTATGCCGGTGCTGATGGTCGTCGAGAAGTTCATGAAGAAGATCATCCCCGACATGCTCTCCACGGTGTTTGTGCCCGTGTGCACCATGGCTGTGATGACCCCCGTTTCCCTGTGCGCCCTAGCTCCGATTGGTTCCATTCTGGGCGACCTGGTCGGCAACTTTATGTTCGGCCTCGGAAACGCTGGCGGCATCGTCACGATCCTCTCCCTCGTCGCCATTGCTGCGCTTTGGGAGTTCCTGGTTATGACCGGTATGCACCAGGTTCTGATTGCCCTCGGCATTGTGCAGGTGCTCACCTCAGGGTCTGACTCCTGCGTTATGGTCGCGGGTGCTATCGCTCAGTTCGCCACGTGGGGCATGGCCTTCGGTGCCTTCCTGCGCCTTAAGGAGGTCGACGAAAAGGGCGCTATGCTTGGTTTCTCGCTCTCCGGCATTGTCGGTGGCGTGACGGAGCCCGCGCTGTATGGCTGCGGCTTTAAGTATACTCGCTGCCTGGGTGCCATGGTCGCGGGCGGCGCTATCGGCGGCCTGATCGCGGCTCTCACTAATGTGACCACGTATGTTTTGGGCGCAACTAATATCCTTGGTATTACAGGTTATGTTGCAGGCGGAACTGCTAATCTCGTATGGGGCTGCGTTGCATCGGGCACTGCATTTGTTGCCGCCGCTGCCATCGCCTACTTCTTTGGCTTTACCAAGGAGCAGCTCGACGAAGACGCTGCTGCCGCCAAAGCCTAAAGCATCCGTTCGGTAGGACAATTATCTGGGGCACTTGGCTGCGCTTCAAGTGTCCCTTTCCGTAGATGGGGGTCAATATGAAGCAATTGCTCATTCGTGCCGACGATATCGGTTATTCGTATGCCGTTAACCTGGGGATTGCCCGCAGTATCAATGAGGGCCTGGTGCGCTCGGCGGGACTTATGCCCAATATGCCCGAGGCCGAGCGTGGCTGGTCGCTCGTGGCGGATGTCGGCATTGCGGTGGGTCAGCACACCAACGTGTGCCTGGGCAAGCCGTGTGCCGACCCGGCGCTCATTCCGAGCATGCTCAACGAGAACGGCGAGTTCCATAGCAGCCGTACCTTCCGCGATCATTTTAAGCGCGGCGAGGAGTTGATAGACTTCGACGAGGCCTGCATCGAGATCCGCGCGCAGCATGACCGCTTTGTCGAGATCGTGGGCCGCGAGCCCGATTACTTTGAGGCCCATGCCGTCATGAGCAAAAACCTTAACCGAGCGATCTCGGCGGTTGCTCAGGAGCTGGGCCTTAAGGAGCAAAAGGCGAGCTTCGACCCCGCGGCTGTGGTGCATTGCGGAGATACTGATCTGCGCATGGTGATGCGCTCGATGGAGCCGGGCTACGAGCCCAAAGAGGCAATCATGCAGACGGTTCGCGAGATGGTGGACGGCGAGACGGTCGTCTTTGTGTGCCATCCGGGCTATCTCGATCGTTTTATCCTGGAGAACAGCTCGCTCACGACCGACCGCACCAAGGAAGTCGATGCGCTGATCGACCCCGAGCTTCGCACTTGGCTTGAGTCTCAACCTGATCTTCGCCTGATCGACTACCGCGACCTGTAAGGACCCAAGTCACCACAAAGGGGACAGTCGCCTTTGTGGTGGTTCTGGCGCCGTTGCCATTATGGCGGCGGCGTCTTTTTTGTCCGTGCGGCGCGGTAGAGTGTAAGCGGTTGAAATTTGCGTCCATCGAGGAGCTGCTATGAACGAGATCAAGTGCCCGCATTGTGGCGAAGTTTTTAAGGTCGATGCGTCTGGCTATGCGGACATCGTCAAGCAA
>CAUCXP010000023.1 GCA_958446785.1 uncultured Collinsella sp.
GAGCTCGACGAGGCGGGCTTTATCTACCTGCCCGAGAACGCGGCGTGGGATATCGAGCCGGGCGGTCGCTATTACACGCAGCGCAACACCTCGAGCGTTATCTCCTTTAAGGTGGGCGAGGACCTGGCCGCAACCTGGGGCGAGGACGGCGTCGCCGGCGACTATCATTTTCAGCTTACGGCGTCGCACGGCGATTCGCCGACGTTTAAGGTCAAAGCCGTGCCCGAGCTCGACGGTGCAGGTGAGACGCTGCGCCTGAACACCGAGGCCTACGGCGGCATGATCGACTATACCTGGTTTGACCGTCCACTGGCGCTGGCCGGGCGCGTGCTGGTGCGCGAGGGAGATCGTATCGAGAGCCGCCTGCTTGCCACCGAGCGCGAGGTCGCTATTATTCCGAGCCTCGCCATTCACATGAACTGCGGTGTCAACGAGGGCTTTGCACCCAATCGCGCCGTCGATTTGTGCCCGCTTATCAGCGCTGGCGAGCTTAAGCAGGGGGATTTTGATGCCCTGATCGCCGACGAGTTGGACGTTGAGCCCGAGCAGATCCTGGGCCGCGATCTGTTCCTGGTCAATCGTCAGGATGCACGCATTTGGGGCTGGGCCGACGAGTTTATCTCGACGCCCAAGCTCGACGACCTGGCCTGCGCCTACACCTCGCTGCAGGCATTTTTGGGTGCCGAGAATGCGCACGACGTTTCGGTCTTTTGCTGCTTTGATAACGAGGAGGTTGGCTCCGAGACCAAGCAGGGCGCCATGTCGACGTTCTTGGCCGACGCGCTGGGCCGCATCAACGGGTCGCTGGGCTTCGATGACGAGTCGTACCACCGCGCACTTGCCGCTTCGATGCTCGTGAGCTGCGACAACGCGCATGCCGTGCACCCCAACCACGCCGAGAAGTGCGACGCCCGCAACCAGGTTGTGCTTAACGGCGGCATCGTCATCAAGGAGGCCGCCAACCAGCACTACTGCACCGACGCCTTTAGCCGCGCGGTGTTCCAGGCCATTTGCGATGACGCCGACGTGCCCACGCAGGCCTTTGCCAACAAGAGCGATATGGCCGGCGGTTCTACCCTGGGCAATCTGTCCAATATGCAGGCGAGCATGCATGCCGTGGACGTGGGCCTGCCGCAGCTTGCCATGCACTCGAGCTACGAGACCGGCGGCGTGCGCGACGTAATGTACGCCATCCGCGCCCTCACCGCCTTCTACGAGCGTGACCTGACCATCAACGGCGCCGAAAGCGTGGAACTCTAAATGCGAGCCGAAGAAATGAAGGCCGAGCGTGGGGCTCAGCTTATTGATCGGGGTTTACAGCTGTTCGTCGCCGCTTGCCATGAGTCAGGGGTCGACGTGTCCAAGGCGCGACCAACGAGTGCTGAAGAACTCAAGCGTAACGCCTATTCGGACCGCTATGACGAGGAGACGGACTGGCTCTAATAAGCGAAGTGTCGAAAACGCTAGATGTATGTTTGATATCACTTTGGCGAGAGTGTCGCAGACAGAACTACCGGTATGGCGCAAGCCAACCTGACCCCATTGCGCCAAACCTACCAAAAAGGGACAGGTTTATTTTGGCAGGTTTTATCTGGGCAAATGCCACAACGCCAACGGCAAGACGGAACTGCTAAGGCTTGCAGATGAAGCCGACGCCAGCGAAACGCCGCAGGTAGAGCGCACGCCAGCGAGAGCCCGCCGTTTGAGCCAAGGTGCCGTGAAATGAAAAGGCGCTGACCTTCTGGTCGCGCCTTTGAAATTGAACGGCAGATTGGCCAAACGGCGGGCTCGCAGCGTCGAGTGGTCCGCCGTTCGTTAGAACGGCGGAACCTAAGAGCGCAGCGTCGAGGGGTTCCGGCGTTTGGTAAAACGCCGGAACAAATCAGTGCTCGATCCAACAACGTAAAGTTTCGCCGGCCTGCAGGTGACGCAGATTCTCCGCGGCGATGTCGACCACGTTGTTGAGCGTGGCTGCCAGGTGGAACCAGCCGGAGACGTGCGGCGTGATGAGCATGTTGGGCGCATCCCACAGGGGGCTTGTCGCAGGCAGGGGCTCGGGGTCGGTGACGTCGACCGCAGCGCCGGCAAGATGTCCCGACTCCAGGGCGGCAACCAAGTCGTCGGCGACCACAAGATCGCCGCGGCCGCCGTTGGCAAAGAAGGTGCCCGGCTTCATCGCGGCGAAGAACTCGGCGTTCGCCAGGCCGCGGGTCTCGGGTGTGCTGGGCATAAAGGATGCGACGACGTCGGCCTCGGCCAGGCGCTCGGGCAGGGCGTCCATGCCGTCCATGTCCTCAAACACAATGGGGTAGACGAGCGGATGGCGCTTGATGCCGCGGACGTGCGCGCCCATGCTGCGGCAGAGCGTGGCAAAGTGGCCGCCAATGTCGCCCGCGCCCAGCACCAGCACGTTGGCGTTTTTGAGCGAGGTGACCGGACCTAAATCCTCCCAGCGATGTTCGCGCTGCAGGTCCTGGTAGCCGGGCAGGTGCTTCATCATTGACAGCACCATGGCAAACATGTGCTCGCTTACGGCCTGACCGTAGGCGCCGATCGAGCAAGACAGCTTGGCGTCGGCCGGCACGGTGCCGGCGGCAAGGTAGTCGTCATAGCCGGCGGTCTGCAATTGCAACAGCTGGAGATGCTCGCATGCCGTGAGCATGTCAGGGTCGATGTTGCCCAGGATCACGTCGGCATCGGCGACCTGCTCGCGCGTGGCGGCGTCGGAGCTCGTGTAGATAAAGTCCTCGCCCGGAGCGCTCGACTCAAGAATTGCGCGATGGCGGTCGTTGACGGGCAGCAAAACCAGGATGTTCACAAGCAGTCCTTTCCGCTCGACCTGCCAAAAAGGGACAGGTTTATTTTGGCAGGTTGTATCAGGCAAAACGTTCAAATAAAACGCCGGGTGCAAGACGAGCGTGCCCGTCAGCATCCGGCGCATCCGCGGCTACCAGCTCAGCAGCTCGTAGCCGTCCTCGGTCACCACGAGCTGTACCTCGCACTGGGCCGAATCGCTGCCGTCCTTGGTGCGCACGCACCAACCGTCACCCTTGCTAATCTTGATGTCGGGCGCTCCGGCATTGACCATGGGCTCGATGGTAAAGACCATGCCCGGAGCCATGATGGTGTCCACATCGGGCGCCTCGGTGGTAAAGCCTACAAACGGGTCCTCGTGGAACTCCTTGCCAATGCCGTGTCCGCCGTACTCGCACACCACGCTAAAACCGGCGTCCTCGACCGTCTTTTGCACGGCCTCGGCCATAACAGAGAGCGGCAGCCACGGCTTGACGGCGGCCAGGCCCGCTTCCACGCTGGCGCGGGTCACGTCGACTAGGCGCTGGCGCTCGGCCGAGACCTCGCCGATGCAGAACATGCGGCTCGAATCGCTAAAGTAGCCGTCCAGAATCGTGGAGCAGTCCACGTTGATGATATCGCCCTCGTGCAGCACGTCCGTATCGCAGGGGATGCCGTGACAGACCACATCGTTGATCGAGGTGCATACGCTCTTGGGATAGCCCTCATAGTTGAGGTCGGCCGGCGTGCCACCGTGCTCGATGGTGTAGTCGTAGATCATCTGGTCGATCTGGTTGGTGGTCATGCCCGCGGCGATGTGCTCGCCCACGTAGTCGAGCACGCCCACGTTGATGGCGGCCGAACGCTTAATGCCTTCGATATCGGCGGGCGTTTTGTAGAGTGTGCGGGGCAGAACCTCCCAGCCCTCTTCCCACAGGCGCTCGAGGCGCTCGTCGAAGGCGCTATGGCATTTCTTATATTTTTTGCCGCTGCCGCACCAGCAAGCATCGTTGCGGCCGGGCACGGGTCCGTTGTCAAACATGGCTAACTTCCTTTCATTCGCAGCTAGTATAGCCCACCCACGCGTCCATAAAAGTTGCGGTGATATAGTTCCGATTTAAGCGGTTTAACAGCATAAATAGGAACTATATCACCGCAACTGATGGAGCGGGATGGCGGGCACTAGCTGCTGCGTGGTTTCGCTAGTAGCTCACCTGGCAGGGGATGCCGAGGGCGCGTACGCGCGCGGCAATGGCGTCGAGCACCTCGGGCGCAGCTTTGGCAAGGCCGGCGACCGGCGTCTCGCGCGCCACCGTGTAGATGGTCGCTTCTTGTGGGCGAATGCGCTCAAGCGCCGCGAGCCAGGGGGCAACGTACTCCTCGCCGGTGTTGTCGATGGGCTTGCCCTGATACTCACCGCTCAAAAACATCGTCTGGATAATGACGTGACCGTCAAAGCTTGCGAACGTCTCGATCTGGTGCTCGACGTCATAGGGGCCAACGGGCTGGTCGAGCAGCTGGATAAACGCCGGGTCGACGGTATCGAGCTTAAGAATGTTGTCGTCGACCATCATGAGCGCGTCGTGCACCTCGGGGCGGTCGGCGCGCGTGCCGTTGGAGAGCACGGCGATCTTGGAGTTTGGGGCAAGCTCGTCGCGCAGCGCGACGGCACCGGCAATGGCCTGCGGAAACTCCGGTGCGGCGGTGGGCTCGCCGTTGCCTGCGAAGGTGATCACATCGGGGAGCTCACCCTCGGCTGCCATCTCGCGCAGCTTTGCCTCGAGCGCGTCGAGTACCATGGCAGCCGTGTTATACGGCTCATGGCAGGGGCGCTCGGCGTTGAGGCCGTTCTCGCAGTAGATGCAGTCGAACGTGCAGATTTTGCCGCTGGCCGGCATCATGTTGACGCCGAGCGAGAGACCAAGGCGACGGCTGCGAACGGGCCCAAAGATGGGGCTGGCATTCAAAAACGTAGACATAGGCATATGCTCCTCAAGACAATTGTGCCTAAGCATAGCATCGGCTCCAAAGCAAGGTGCGGGCTCTTGCTTTACAAGTTTCGTTTTTTCACGTCGCTCATGATGCCGTGCCATGAAAAGTCTCGGGTCGGGTACAGTTAATCTGTTAACAAGGCGTAAGGCAATGCGGGTCCATCCAACCGTACTGACGTGCAACTGGATGGGCATTGATGATGGGGGCACAACATGGATTTTACGGTCGAGAATGCGGGCACCACGATTGCCTGTCGCGAATATGCCGGCCCGGATGTGTCGCCTGATACTCCTGCCTTGGTGTGCGTGCACGGCGCTTGTGTTGACGGCACATTTTTCGACGGCATCGCTTGTGAGCTCAGCCGCAACTACCGCGTAATTGCCTACGACCGCCGCGGCTGTGGTGGCAGCAGCGAAGCGGCAGACGGCAGCTATGATCTTGCCGCTCAGGCCGCCGACCTGCAGGCCGTGATCGAACACGTCGGCGCTCCGACAAATGTGCTTGCGCACAGCGCCGGTACGTTGGTGGCGCTGGAGCTTCTTCGCACTGAACCCCATCTCGTCGACCGTGCGATTCTGCATGAGCCGGCTGTGTCGGCCGAAGGCGTCGGCATGGGCGCAGCTCCGGTTTTGCTCGATATGATTGCGGCTGGAAAGGTTTCAAGGGCGCTCCGGCTTTTCTTGGGAGCCCTCGGCGACTTGGACCCCGAGGTTCCTGGAACGACCGAAGCGGAAGCCAAGCATGCCCTGCGCAACGGCCGCAGTTTCATGGCAAACGAATACGGGATTACTATGACCTGCGTTCCCGATTGGGATAGCGTTCGCGCGTCAAAAACGGTGGCCGCCGTGCTCCTGGGCGAGCTCTCGATTGGCATGCCCCGCGAGGCTGGCACGCGAGCGGCTGCCGAATATCTCGATTGCCCTCTCGTGACGATCCCGGGCGCGCATAACGGTCTGCGCGATCGCCCCGTTACGGCGGCAAACGCCGTTCGCGATGTCTTGGAGCGTTAGCACGCTCGATGACCTGCGGGGAGGGGGGGACTGCTAGCGTTTCGTCATTGTTAACGAATGCGCCCATAACCGCGCGCCCGCGGCTCCATTACCGCCGTTTGCCAGGTCATAAAAATGTAACGATAATCGCGCGTTTGCCTGCAGTTGTTAGATGTTACCCTTGTACCATTTGATATGCACCGTTGCCGTGCGTAACGATAGAAAGGGCCCATATGCTCAATAATCACGAGGTCAATCTAACCGACGAGGAGGCTGCCGCCGAGGTCGCCCGTGTCGCGAAGACCTACCCCGTGGTGCGTTTGCTGTCGGCCGATCAGATTAAGAGTGAGCCTAACTGCCTGCTCGCCGGTGATCGGTGTCCTTGTCTGCGTCAGTCAAGCCTTGAGGCTTTGGCAGACTCCGATGAGGTGTCGGAGCAACTGCTCAATGATGGCACTGAGTACCGCGCCCGTCTACGCCCTTTGAAGGTCGAGGGCGAGCCTCACGTCTTGCTGATGGTGCGTCCGATCGATGAGCAAGAGGCCGCAGAAGAGGACCTTGTCTACACCGACGTGCTGACGAGCGTGCGCAATCGCCGATATTACGAGGAAAAGCTTCGCAGCGCCCGCATGAATGCCGGCGTTGCGATGATCGACGTTGATGATTTTAGGGTCTTCAACGATACATGTGGCCGTCATGCCGGCGACCTTGCGCTCGGTGCTGTGGCGACAGCCATGCGCAGCGGAATTCGTTCGACTGACGAGCTTGTGCGCTATGGCTGCGACAAGTTTGTGGTCGTTATGCCCAATATTCCCTCCGATGACTTCACCCGTCGCCTGCATCAGGTATCCGATGCCGTCCATGCCACGATTATTCCGGGTCATGAGTACGTGAGCTTGACGGCATGTGTCGGTGGCGTTCGCATTCATGGCGAGACGGTCGATGAGGGCGTTGGCCGCGCTGTCCAGTTACTGAGCCGCGCTAAGACAAAAGCCGGTACGGTCGTGACCGATGCCGATTCCATCGAGGCCTTCCAAAGCGAAAAGCCTTTGGTGCTTATTATCGATGACTCCGAGATGAACCGAGCCATTCTCAACGAGATGCTCAAGGACGAGTATTGCATCCTTGAGGCCGATAACGGTCGTATGGCGCTCGACATGATCGACCGCTATGGCGATGAGTTGTCGCTCGTGCTGCTGGATATTGTCATGCCGGGCATAAGCGGCTTTGAGGTGCTGGCCGATCTGTCGCGCCGATCGGGTATCGATAATCTGCCTGTCATCATGATTTCGAGCGAAGATTCCGACGATATGGTTCTGCGCGCGTACGAGTTGGGCGCCTCGGACTATATCAACCGCCCGTTTAACTCCCGTGTCGTGCGCCGCCGCGTAAACAACACCATCCGCCTGTACGCCAAACAGCGCCGCCTGACGAACCTGCTGTCCCAGCAGTACAACGAGCGCGTCAAGAACAGTCGCATGCTCATCGACATCATGGCCGGCGTCATGGAGCTTCGCAACGGCGAGAGCGGCAGGCACGTTACGAACATCGAGAAGCTGACCGAGCTGCTGCTTGGCTGTCTGGTCCAGCGTAGCGACACCATCTCCCTTGACAATGAGGAACGCTCCACGATCGCCCTGGCTTCGGCGCTGCACGATATCGGCAAGATGTCGATTGACGATGCGATTCTCAACAAACCCGGGCGCCTTACGCCCGAGGAGTTCGAGATTATGAAGACGCATACCACGATCGGCGCCGATATGCTGCTTGAGTTTGGTCGCCATCACGCCGGCAATGCGCTTATAGAATATGCGTACCAGATTGCGCGTTGGCACCACGAGCGCTGGGACGGCAAGGGTTACCCCGATGGCCTTAAGGGCGACGAAATTCCCATTGCCGCACAGGTGGTTTCGGTGGCCGACGTGTACGATGCGCTGACGAGCGTGCGCGTGTACAAAGACGCTATCCCGCACGAGGAAGCGATCCAGATGATCTTGGACGGTAAGTGCGGTGAGTTTAACCCGCTGCTGCTCGACTGCTTGCTCGAGGTGCAAGACCATATTGCCGAGACATTGGCACGTCCTGCCGACGTCGTCGCGTTTCCCACGATTTAGTTTGAGCAAAGGAGTTTCAATCCATGATTTCCATGCGTGAGGCGTATGAGAAGATCGGCGCTAATTATGATGACGCGTGCGCTCGGCTGATGGGCGAGGAAATGCTTGCCCGCTTTGCCCTCAAGTTTTTGGATGACGAGAGCGTGGACAAGCTGGAGGCCGCCATGGCGGCAGGAGACGCCGAAGGTGCGTTTATAGCAGCGCACACGCTCAAGGGCGTGAGCCAGAACCTGGGATTCGATAATCTGTACGAGCCGGCGGTTGTGGTGACCGAGGCGCTGCGCGGCGCCGATGCCGTTGACGGCGCCCGCGAGGGGATGCATGCGTTGCAGCAGCAATATGCGGCCACGATGTTGGCCCTGCGCGAGGCGGCAGAATAAGAGCCTGCGAGCTTTGATGACTATGAGAGTGGATAATCTCCCGTTTTAGGCCCGGTGGCGGCCTCAAAGTGGGAGATTATCCACTCTCGTTCGATACGTGTCCAAAAATCCACGCTCACCCCTTCTGATTAGTGAATGGCCTATGCGCACTGGCGGGGCTTTCCGCATGCAATCCATATCGTTGTTCGATAAACTATTCGGATAACGATAGATTCGATGAGGGTGAGTGTATGTCCAACAGCGTTCAGCGTATGGCCAAGGCGGGCGAGACTGTAAGGAAGCTTGGCTTTTGCATGGCGGTCGTTTTTGCGGGAATACTCGTCGCTTTTGCCGCGTTGGTTGTTTACGTGATCTGGTATGCGGTTGCAAACGTTGTTTCTGTCGATTCTTTCGGTGTCGTGACGCTTCTCGATGGCGGGAGCATCGTTATCCCAAGCGGGCTGTGCCTGGCACTCGTCGTGGGTGTTTCGCTTGTCGTTTTGTGCGGAATCAGCCATAACATCTCTCGGGGCGTCTCGCCCTTTACCAAGACGCATGTGCGGCTTATCCGTGTTCTCGCGCTTGCCTTTGCTGTTAACGCCGCGGTTTCGCTTGTTGGTGCCTATGGATCGGTTAGTCTCACCATTGGCGGACTGGAGCTTTACATCGTGCCTCATTCCTTCGTTATTGAGATTTGCCAAGGCGCTACCTTTGATGCGGGGTCGTTTATCGGCGCAGTTGTCTGTTTGTTTATCTCGGCGATCTGGAGTTATGCCTCGCTGCTCCAAGAGCAGTCTGACGAGCTTGTGTAGGAGGAAACATGAGCTATCTCATCATCGAGCTTGAGACGCAGCTGCTTAAGACCGGAAAGACCAGCGCTGATCTGATTCGGGCGACGGGGCATACTCCGGCTAATATTTCAAAGCTTAGAAACGGAAAGATAAAAGCTATTCGCCTAAAGACGCTTCTCGATATCTGTGATGAGCTTGATTGTCAACCGGGAGATATTATTCAGCGCGTGAGCGAGAAAGAGCTTGAGGAGCTTATTGTCGAGCGCGCGAAAAATGTCGTGAGACAGATGCGGGATGGCGGAGGCAACGAGGCGTCGCTTCCGACATCAGTCTTTGCTGTCGATTTGAGCGACGAGTAGCTTAAGGCGAACAACTAAAACGAAATATCAGCGTGAAGGGACCCGTGTCTAACACGAGTTCTTTCTTTTAGATTATCTTGACAAATATGAGTTATCGAAAAACAATAACAACTATGGAAAACGATAAAGTAAAGAAGGAACGATATGAGCGGTTTTGCTATAAAGCGGAACGGGAGGCCAATGAACGTATCAACGATAAGGCTATCAAGGGTGTCAAAGCGCTATGGGAGGCGCCGCGTTTTGTATGACGTTTCCTTCGAGGTACATCAGTCTGAGCTCTGCGCCCTTGTTGGTGCAAACGGGGCGGGCAAAAGCACGCTTATTAAAATCGTATTGGGCCTCTGTGAGCCATCGTCGGGGAGCGTGGAGCTCTTTGGAGGCAAGTCGAAAAAAGAGCTGAGCCTGATGCGGACGCGTGTCGGCTATGTGCCAGATTCCTGCGGAGCATACCAATCCCTCAGTGCGGCTGAGAATCTTCGGATCCGATGTGCGGAATGGGGGCTCGATGAGAAACGTGAGGTTCCTCGTGTCTTGGGCCTAGTCGGGCTGGATGCCGATGAGAAAAAGAGCGTGGGCAGTTTTTCTCTGGGAATGAAACGGCGGCTGGATATAGCTACGGCTTTGTTGGGCGATACCGACGTACTCATTTTCGATGAGCCGGCAAATGGATTGGATCCGTTGGGCATCGAGAGTATATGGGCCCTTATCGGTCGATTGAATCAAGAACAGGGCAAAACCATGCTTATCTCTAGCCACGACTTGGATGAGCTGGCATCGGTTGCAACATGCTGCCTGTTTCTTCATGACGGCGAACTGCTGAAAAAGGAATCGATGGACGTCATAAGGGATGAGGCGTCGTCCTTAAAAGAGTATTACAGGCGCTTGATGAAGGCGGTCTCGCTATGAAGCGGGCGATCCATCCCATAAAGGCAGATATGATGCGTTTGCACAGGATATTTCCGGCGAAGTTTGGTCTTGCGCTTATGCTGGCGTTCGGCCTTCTCTTCGGCATCTTTCTAAAAAACGGAACAACGTTGCTCGCCTTTGGCTATGGCGTTTGTGGGGAGGATATTGGTTTCCTCTGGAATGCAATCGATCCTTCTGCGCCTGATGAGTCCCTTGCGCGCAGCGCTTTTGCCGGTACATCCCTGTTCGTTCCACTCATCGTTTGTTTGGTGCTTTTACAGGAGCATGGCTATAAAGAGGGGCACCGAATTTCTTCGGCAAGAGGTCTCAACCGCTTTTATGGGGCTCTAGCCCATGCATTTTCGTCTGCTTTAATAATTGGCGCAGCGTATAGCGCGCTTTGCCTTCTTCTTTTTGCAATAGCCATAATACGTGGAGGGCATAACTACTCGCACAACATACTAACTGTATTTTTGCCTGCAATGATAGTCAACGCCGTATTGGTGATATCGGTTGCGCTGGAGACGGTGACCATCTATCGGATAACGGGCAGCGCTGTATTGAGCGGGGCCGTGGTGATAGTTGGATTTGTCATGAGCTTGACGCTCTACGGAGCCTTCCTTCAGGCACCCATACCATCCTTGCGATGGATTTTCCTTCTTCCGGGGCCGTATCTTGGAGTCGGATGTGCCCTTGGGTATAGCGATATGGGCCAGCTGACGCTTCTGGGATATGGCGTGGCAGCCAGCTGTCTATCGGTATTGATTTACGCTCTCGTGAGCTTTCGTGCCGGGGGTGTGTTCAATGGCTCGTCAGATTAAAAGATTCCTCCATTCAGAATGGAAGCATGTGAGCAAATGGGCGTACGCCTTAATCCTGGTAATTTATGCGTGCATGGTGGTATTGCAGCTTAATTCTTTCCCGATGTGGCTCTGTGGCCTCCGTGAGAACAGTTTCTTGGGCTTTTTCCCAGACCCGACGCTTCGGCTATCAGCGGAGGATGCCCTTCTATTTGGTAATGCAGAGGTTTTTCGCGGTCTGCTGTTCAACGTAGCCCCGTTGGCTCATGCATTGTTCTTTCCGTTCATTGCTGCTTGTATTGTGCCGCGCTTTGTCAGTTCGGGCTTTGTCGAGGAACCGTGGGGGCTGTCGGAGGCCCGGGGAGGGAAGCGTGTGTGCGCTATCGTTGCGCGAGCGATGCTGTCTTCTTTCGCCCTTTTGGGCGCGTTTATCCTGACGAGTGTCGTTTTGTACTGCCTTAATTGCACGATCGTTTTGGATGCTCAGCAGTATTTCAACCTGCATGTATTTTGCTATCGACTTGTTCTTGCTGCCGCCGCCTGCCTTGCATACGTGGTTTCTTGCGTAATCGTTGTTTCCTATTTTGGGTCCGGCTTCGGTCCGATTGGCATGCTGTTGCTTGTCAACGTTGTAGCGATCTACATACAGATCGGGGCCAATTCCATGCTTCCGCTTCCAGCCTCGATGCTCATGTGGATTTGCGGCGTGACCCCGTTGGGGGACGGTCAATGCGTTTCGATTTTAATTGACTGCCTCATAAACGTAGCAAGCGTTTTTATCATTTGCTTTACTGTCGACCGATTGCGGTCGAGATTTCTCTGATTGTTTGTGAGGGATAATCATACCGAGCATATCAAATACAGGGGGGCGGGCACCGTAGCTGGTGTCCGCCCCCCCCGGCTTAGGAGGCTTTAACCTGAGTGGTTCGCGAGCTAGCGGGCCTGCTTTACCTTTGCCGCCGCCTCGACAAACGACTTCCACAGGTTAAAGTCGGTCTCGAGCGTCTTCCACGTGTACTCAGGGTGCCATTGCACGCCCAAGCAGAATGGCTGGCCTTCGACCTCGATGCACTCGGGAACGCCGTCGGTTGCCTTGGCGACCAAACGCGTGCTCTTACCCAGATGATCGACGCAGCAGTGGTGTGCGGAGTTGGTCTGGATCAGCCTGTGCCCGCCAACCGCGCGCTCCAACAGCGAGCCCGGCACGACCTCGACGGGATGCACGGGGTCGTTGAGCACGTGGGTATGGCGCCACTGCGTGCGGCCCTCGCGAGCGCCCAGGCTCGGCACGTCCATGCACAGGGTGCCGCCAGTGGCGACATTGAGCAACTGCGTGCCGCGGCAGGTGGTAAAGAGCGGCTTTTTGGCGCGGAGTACCTCGCCGACCAGCTTAAACTCAAAGCTATCGCGGATCTCGCAGCAGAGGGTGGGGTCGTAGGGTCGATCATCGCCCCAACGTTTGGGGTTGACATCGGGGCCGCCGGGAATGGCGATGCCGTCGGCGATATCGACGTAATGACG
>CAUCXP010000024.1 GCA_958446785.1 uncultured Collinsella sp.
GCAATCTGACGTTCAATCGTCGGTCGCGTACCGAAGTACGCTTCCCTCCTCTTTCGCGTCACCTTGCTCGCCTAGGGGCGTTTTCGCTGACGTATGCTCAGTCCGCAACTCAATTCAGCTCTAAGCAAAAAGGCCGAAGTCCCGAAGGGTTTCGACCTTTGTTTTTCTGCAGTGTCCAAGCGCAACTTATCGATTCTCGATGCTGCCGATGTTTTTGAGCTCGATGGAGATGAGGCCGTTGGGTTCGTTGACGAACTCGATGTACTCGGAGTTCGAGCCCATCTCGGCCGGAAAGCTGATCTCGATGCCCGTATCGGTACGAATCTTGTGGTTGCGCACGGCCGCACGCTCGACCTGCTTGCGCTCCACGGGCACACGCTCGGGCACCTTCTCTTCGGTCAGCGCCGCACGCACGCTCTCCTTGATGACCGGCTCGTCCTCAAAGACCTCATCGACGATATCCCAGGGCGGCAGTTCCTCATCGTCCTCAACCTTCTCGGCAACGGCAGCCTTAACCTTAGCGAGCGCTACGGCTGTATTGGCACCGTGCTCCTCGGCGACTTCCTCGACCACGCGCGTCACGGTGTCGATGACCTCCTTGCCCGACACGCCCGTATCGCACTGCAGCAGACCGTCGGGAATGAGCATACGGTCTTCGCCGGCAATCTTGCGCTTCTTGTCCACATAGCCGATCTCCATGGTGCTCGCGCGCACGATGGCATAGCTTGGCACCTTTTGGGAAGGATTCGGCAGAATAGCATAGTGGCGCGCGATGTCGTTGCGTACCTCGCCCTCCTCGCGGCCCACCTCGTGCATAAAGGCCTGTTTGGAGCCCAGCAGCATCACGGCAAACCAGCGGGCATCCTCGTCGTCGTCAAAGTCGGCCACGAGCACATCGGTGGACTCGGCTTTTTCGGCCTTGGTAAGCTCGGAGGAAATGAACTCCGCAATCTGCTGCGACAGGTCTACGAACTCGCGCTCGCCAAAGAAATAGCCCTTGAGCTCGCCGCCAAACGCAGAGTTCTCGGCAAACGTGGCGCGCTTATTGTCGGCCGAGGTTCGTGCGCGGCGCAGATGCGTGGTCACAAAGTTGCGCACGGTACGGCTCTCGATATCGAGCTCGCGCTGGCTCATGACGTTGACGGCAGAGTCAAAGTCCAGGATATGCAGAATCGCGTGATTGATTTTCATATACGGCATTCCGTTCTAGATCGATTTCGGCACGAACCAGTATAGCGGTCGAGCCCGCCCCAGGCGCATCGAAGCTTGGTGCATCGGGGACAGGTTGCTTTGCACCAATGGTTAGCGCAGGAGCTCGGACTGCCAAGCCTCGAGCTGTTCTGCCAAACTCTTGCCGGCAGCGGGCATGTCGATCTGGGGTCGTTTGGGCAGCAGTGCGCATTTAAGGATTGCCACGATGGTCTGCGAGACAAAGCGTCGCGTATCCTCGTCAAAGCCTTGCGCAGCCTGGAGCATCACGGGCAGGCTCTCGCGCAGATTCCCGGCGATATCCGCAAACCGCTCAGCACCCGTAGCCTCAAACACGGAGAACAACGCATCTACAAAACGCTCGCGCTCGCTAGGTGACACTGCAAGCAGCATCTCGCGAATGGAGCCATCAACGTATCGAGCACCGGCGGACAGGCGCTCACAGTACACGAAGTCGCGATCATCAACCACCCAGCTAAAGGGATTATGCTGCAGCAGGCTGAACTCGGTGCTCTCAACGATGGCGTAGTCCTCCTGTGTCTCGAACATCATGCCAAAGATCGACGACCGAGGTAGCGTCTTGTCGATTCGACCGGAAAGATCGGCAAAGGCGTTGCCGTTCAGAAACTCCTCGACAAAGCCCGGACCATCATGGGAATACACCCGTTCGATTCGCTCACGGGCGACATCGGAGCACATCGCCGCACCGTACACCGCAAGGTTTCCACCCTTGGAATGACCTCCGCACAAAAGCGGCCCGTCAATCGCATCCGCCGCCTCGTCCACATAGCGCGCCGCAGATTCCTGGGAGGGCACGGGACACCGGAACGCCATGTTGAAGTCCTCTTTCCAGCCCACAATCGTGCTGTCGGTCCCCCGGAAGGAAAGATAGCTAAACCCCGCCGGAAACCGGAACGCCATGGCTGCAAACTGCTCTGTCGCCACCACATCGCTCACGGCACGATAGCCGCAAACGTGCACGCCACGGTAGCGAGGGCTTGCTGCCACGGCCTCCAACAGGGCACGGCTCCCCTCCGGATCCCACAGGTCGCCAATCATGTCTTGGTAGCACTCGGCGCGCAGCAGCTCGCGTACGTCTAGGCCCTGCCAGTTCGTCAGCTCCGCCATATCACCCGGCAAACGCAAATAGGACAACCACGCAAAGACCAGGCTATCCACCGCGCAGAACGGCCGTTCCTCAAACGGATCAAACGCCGTCTGGGCATAGGTCAAAAAATTAGGCGAATCCGACATGGCCCTCCCATCAACTATGGTGCATTGGGGTGGTGCAAAGTAACCTGACCCCCTCGCACCAAAAAGGCGCCCGGACCGTGTGGCCCGGACGCCTTTCATTGTAGCCTGCTGCCCAAAAGAGCTTGATTTAGCAGGAGAAGTCGACGCTGTCGATGATGTCCTTGAGGGCCTTTGCGGAGGCGGTGAGCTCATGCTGCTCGTCATCGTTCAGCGGCACGGGGACGCGGCAGACGACGCCGTCGCGGCCGACGACGGTCGGCATGGAGATGGCAAGATCGGACAGGCCATACTCGCCCACCATGAGCGAGGAAACGGGCAGAACGGTCTGCTCGTCACGCATAACAGCGGTGCAGATGCGCTTGACGGCCATGGCGACGCCGTAGTAGGTGGCGTGCTTCTTCTCGATGATGGTGTAGGCGGAGTTCTTGACGTCCTCGGCGATGCGCTTCTCGGCAGCCTCATGCTCCAGATGACCGTGAAGCTCGCAGAAGGTGTTCAGCGGAACGCCAGCAACCTGAGCGCTGGACCAAGCGACAAACTCGGAGTCGCCGTGCTCGCCCATGACATAGGCCTGGACATCGCGCGGGTCGACCTCGACGTGGGCGCCGAGCATCTGCTGCAGACGGCCGGTGTCGAGCACGGTGCCGGAACCGATGACGTGACCCTCGGGCAGGCCGGACATCTTGATGGCGGCGTAGGTCAGAACATCGACTGGGTTGGAGACGATGAGCAGAATGCCGTCGAAGCCGGACTTCTTAATCTCGGGGATAATGGACTTAAAGATGTTGACGTTCTTGTTGACCAGGTCCAGGCGGGTCTCACCGGGCTTCTGGGCAGCACCGGCGGTGACGACGATCATGGCGGCGTCGGCGACATCGGAATAATCGCCGGCGTAGATCTTCATCGGCTCGGCAAACGTCATGCCGTGCGCGATATCCAGAGCCTCACCCTCGGCACGGTTCTTGTCCACGTCGATGAGGACCATCTCGGAGAACAGACCACTCTGCATCAGTGCGAACGCCGAAGACGAACCGACGAAACCGCAGCCGACAATAGCGACCTTCTTCTCGTTAACCATTAGAAACTCCCATCTCTCTCCACAAACAAGCCGCCCGGGAACGACCCGAGCGGCTTGCCGTAATCCCAATACATCCAATCGGGACTTTGATTATGCTCCTATTCGCAGCCAAAAATCGACCGTTTACCGAAATTGTTTGCAGAATTCGTAAAATAACTGTACGAAATCGGTTTCGAGCTATTGACGAGCCGAAATACCTTTCTAATACAGGCCCGCCTCGCGAATGGCCTCGACAGCCAAAGCAATCTGATCGGGCGGCAGGACCAGCGCCATGCGCACGTGCCCCTCGCCCGAAGGACCAAAGCTCGCGCCCGGCGTCACCACAACGCCGGCCTTCTCCATGAGCTCCTCGCAAAACGCCATGGAATCGGTGCGACCACCGGGAAGCTTGGCCCACACAAACATAGAGCCATGCGCGTTGGGACGCTCCCAGCCCAGGCCCTCAAGACCGTCGCACAGGGCATCGCGGCGCTCCTGGTACTTCAGACGCTGCGCCTCGACCTCATCGCGCGGACCGTTCAGGCAGGCGATAGCAGCCTTCTGGATCGGGAAGAACATGCCAAAGTCGATCTGGCCGCGCAGCTTGGCAAAGGCAGAGACCACGTCCTCGCGGCCGACCAAAAAGCCGATACGCGCACCGGTGACGTTAAACGACTTGGAGAGCGAGAAGAACTCCACGCCCACCTCAAGCGCACCGGGATACTGCAAGAAGCTGCCGCCCGGTTCGCCGTCGAACACGATGTCGGAGTACGCGTTGTCATGGACGATGAGCAGGTCGTGCTCGCGGGCGAAAGCGATAATCTCCTCGTAGACCTCGGGGGTACCCACCGAGCCCACCGGGTTGGCGGGCAACGACACGATCATGTACTTGGCACGATCGGCCACCTCGGGATCGATGCCCGCCACATAGGGCAGGTAATTATGCTCGGCAACCAACGGATAGTACTCGAGCTTGGCATCGGCGATCTTGGCGCCCGCCTCAAAGACCGGGTAGCACGGATCGGGAACCAAAATGGTGTCGCCCGGATCGAGCAGGGCAAGGCCCAAATGGCCCACGCCCTCCTGCGTGCCGTTGCACGACTGCACCATGGACGGTGTGATGCCCGAAACGCCAAAGCGACGCTCATAGTAATCGCACACGGCTTGCTTGAGTTCGGGCAGGTCGCGCAGGGCATACTTCCACATCTCGGGATCTTGGGCTGCTTGCGTGAGCGCCTCAACCACGTGGTCGTACGGCTTAAAGTCGGGCGTGCCCACGCTCATGTTGTGAATGGTCTTGCCCTGAGCCTTCAGCGCGAGAAGCTTGTTGTTGAGCGAGGCGAAGACCTCCGCGCCAAAGCGGTCGAGACGCTGCGATGCCTGCATGGTGCCACCTTTCGATATGAAAAACGCGGCGCTCCGACAAGAGCGCCGCGCGATACGGGCCATCAGATTGCAAAAGTGTAACGCTTACAACCCCCGTACTGGTTCAATTTAGCCAACCTTAGTCAATCGGATTGAGCGCATCGATCTGCGCAAGCCACAGACGCGAGCTGGCGTCACTCGGCATACGCCAATCGCCACGCGGGCTGAGCGTCACCGAGCCCACCTTGGGACCGTCGGGCAGGCAGCTTCGCTTAAACTGCTGGGCAAAGAAGCGGCGGTAGAACGTACGCAGCCACGTGTGGACGGTCTTGGCGTCGTAGACGCCCTCGAAGCTCTTGAGCGCCATGCGGTAGATCTTGCCCGGCTCAAAGCCAAAACGTAGCAGGTAGTAGAGGAAGTAGTCGTGCAGCTCGTACGGGCCCACCAAATCCTCAGTCTTCTGCGCAATCTCGCCGTCGCCCGTGGGCGGCAGAAGCTCGGGAGATACCGGCGTATCGAGGATATCGAGCAAGACCTCGGCAATACGCCCGCCAAAGACATCAGCCGCATAGCGCACCAGATGGCGCACAAGCGTCTTGGGCACGCTCGCGTTGACGGCGTACATGCTCATGTGGTCGCCGTTATAGGTAGCCCAGCCGAGCGCCAGCTCCGACAGATCGCCCGTACCGATGACAAAACCGCCGGCCTGGTTGGCTAGGTCCATCAGAATCTGCGTACGCTCGCGCGCCTGGCTGTTCTCGTAGGTCACGTCCTGTACGGCCGGATCGTGCTCGATATCCTTAAAGTGCTGCTCCACGGCCGCATGAATCGAAACCTCGCGGAAACTCACACCCAGGTCGCGAGCAAGCGACTCGGCATTGGACTTGGTGCGGTGCGTCGTGCCAAAGCCGGGCATGGACACGGCCGTGATACCGGTGCGCAGCAGCCCCAGTGCATCGAAGGCGCGCACGGTCACAAGCAGTGCTAGCGTGGAGTCCAGGCCGCCCGAAAGACCGATGACAGCCGCCTTGGTACCCGTATGGGCAAGGCGGGTCTTGAGGCCGGCGGTCTGCAGGTCGAGGATGGTCTCGCAGCGCTCGGCCAGATCACCGTGGTCGGCCGGCACAAAAGGCGCGCGAGGGAAAACGCGGTCGATATCAAGCGCATCGCGAAGAACAGGATCCTTCGCAAGCACGCCCTCAAACGAAAACTCAACGGTCGTGGCCTCCGGCGCATCGTCCGCGCGCGTCCACGTCGTCGAGCGACGGCGCTCGGCAACCAGGCGGTCAAGATCAACGTCGGCGATGGCCATATCGCAGGTAAGCAGTTTGGTCGCGGCGAGCTTGGATCCGTTTTCGTAGACGAGGTTCTCGCCCGCAAAGACCATATCGGTCGTGGACTCGCCCTCGCTCGCGTCCGCGTAGGCATAGGCGCAGTACAGGCGCGCGCTCTGGTTGGAGATAAGGCTGCGGCGGTAATCTGCCTTACCGATAATCTCGTCCGAGGCCGACGGGTTGAGAATCACCGTCGCACCGGCAAGCGCCATCTCGGTCGAAGGGGGTGCCGGCACCCACAGGTCCTCGCACACCTCGACACCCAGCACCATATCCTCGGCGCCTTCATCACAGCAGCGGTAGACAAGCCCCGAACCCAGCGGAACCGGACCCTGACCGGCAAACTCGACCCACACAGGATCTGCGGGCGCCGGAGCAAACCAGCGGCACTCGTAGAACTCGCCATAGTTGGGCAGATACTTCTTGGCCGTGAGGCCCAAAAGCTCGCCCGCGCAGCACACGGCGGCGCAGTTGTAGATATTCTCGGCAACCGCAACGGGAAGACCGATGGTAAAGACAATCGACAGCTCACGAGTCTCGTCGAGGATATGCACCAGAGCAGCCTCACAGGCATGCAGCAGCGTGCGGTTATGGAACAGATCAGCCGCGGTATAGCCGGTCAGGTTAAGCTCGGGCAACACCAACGCGCGAACGCCACGCCCGGCAGCATCGCGAACAGCCGCCAGCGCAACCTCGACATTGCCCTCGACATCGGCGACGCGAATCTGCGGCGATGCCGCCGCAACCCGCAGAAAGCCGTCGTTCTTATTAGCCGAAACGCAGCATTGCCTTGTTGATCTGGACACTGGAGGCCCCTTCTACCCTGAGATTCAGTCTAACGGACGTTCACATATCTCTAACTAGCCAAAGCAACCTCCCAGTTTACTGAGACGCTAACCTGTGCTAAGAGCATGTATTCCAAAAAAATCTTTAATTAAAAAAGGAGAAATCGATAATCGACTTCTCCTTTAAGCGAGGCAAGAAAATTCCGAAACTAATGGCAGAATTTATCCATGTAGTCCTCAAAGTCGAACACTTCTACCACGACGCCCTCTTCCTGAGACTCTTTCAGTTGCTCCAAGAGATCTTTGTTAATAACGTCCATGCAGAAACCTCCTCTATCTAATCAGTTGTAGTATATCTGCTTTCATGCAATTATCAACCAACTTGTTTAATTGCTCCTCGCTTGTCGATAGTCCCTCTTTTTTCAAAATGTCGCGCACCTCGTTCTTAGTAATCGGCTTTTCAAACAACGAAAGCAAAGCGAACGAAAAATCATTAACCGCACACAGCCTATGGGTGGCACAACTCAGCAGTACTCTTAACCCCTCTTTTGAGCGTCCGACTTCTTTAACAAACGAACTTTTAACCAATTGAAAACCATTATCGTGCATTACATAATCGGCATCGATATTTGTATTCAGCAATCCATAATGCAACAGTTCTTCTATCGCCCTTGTCAGCTCGAGGTCGCCCTGATCAAGAATAAGAGAAATGCTACAATCGGCCTCCAATAAACGGGCCAACTTATGGTATACCAACTGGGAAACAGCATAGACATGATGGTATTCAGAATTATAGAAGTAGGCAAATGGCTCAACGAGCACGACAGAGGTCTTGGAATCCAGCCAGATTCGATCGGCTGGATTTAGACTAGTTAGCCGTCGCTTTACTTTGGTCAAATGTCCCTTATACCTGACAGCGTGAATAGAATCTAGGATCCAGGTCACCTCTGAAATATGAAGCCGCTGGGGCAAGTCAATTGTGTCGCTACCGTTTATGACCTCTTGCATATAAAAATCAATATGATGCTCATCAGATAAGGATTTTGCTTCATTTAAAGTTAAACCAGTGCCTGAAACATAATCTACTTCGAGGCGCAAATCCTCATATTGGGACTGCGGCATTACAGAGACACCATACTTATCGGGATGATTCCAAACATCCGACCCCATAACGAGACCAAAATTCGTAAATCCTCTCGTGGAATATGGAACACCACATACCTGTTTTGAATAATTCAAAACATTCTCTGTATAAGCTAAGGTGTTCAGAGCCTCTTCTTTAGTTTCGGTCGGAAAGCCAATCATAAAAAATAGATGAACAGGAATACCCGCATTGAGACAATCATGGATATTGCGATCAATCCAATCAACTCTCGTGTTCTTCTTCATTAGATCAAGAACTCTTTGGTTGTATGACTCGAGGCCAAACTGAATCTGCCTACATCCACTTTGGTATATCTTGTTAAAAACGTCTGTACTTAGGGTTGGAGAGAACCTCGTTTCTCCATGCCAGAAAAACGTTTTTCCCGATGCGTTTATTTCATCCGCGAGTTGCTCCATTCTTTTGCCTTCGAATGTTTCATCCACAAAAGAGAAAACTCTCGTGCCGTATTTTTCATTTAACCGACACATTATTTCAAATACTCTCGATATAGGCATCTTTCGGTAACAACCACCGGTAGCACCGGGAATGGTGCAGAAGGCGCAATGATTAAAACACTGCCTAGAGGAATAAACCGGCAATATTAGCTCAGGCATGAAGTATTTAGAAAGGGCGAAGCCATCGAAATCGGGAACTGTATCGTTGATAAATGTTTGCTCAATCCGATGGTTTTTATATATCTTTCCACCTTTAGCATGGCAAAGGTTTGGAACACAGTCGAGATTGTCATCACCAGAGTCAAGAGCCTCAAGAAGACGTGCAAGCGGCTCTTCGCCGTCATACATCATTATCGAATCAATGTATTCAAAAAAGGGATGCCATTCTTTCATGCAGTCATCTGCTAAACGAGTAATGTAATTGCCGCCCAATGAGACGTGTTTAACAGATGGACATTCTTCTTTAATCAGTTTCGCTAACGTAACTGCAGAAATCAATTGGAAACAGCCGCTCACCGAAATCCCAATAAACTCGATTTTTTCCCTCTGAATACGCTTAAGAAAGGCAGTTTCATAGAAGGAAATAAACGGATTATGCAAGGTATCCGCAAGCGATTTCATTATTTCTGGTGTCGAATAATAATCATAGGGCAGATCTATGGAGTTGAACGTGTATTTAACTCCATATGAGACGTGATTTATGATATAGAGTGCATTTCAAAAATGTTTTCAGCATATTGTCTTTCTTTTAGATTAAAGTATCTCTTCGATCTGAAAATATCTTTTGCCTCGTCAACATTAAGTGCCGACTTTTGTATCAACTCGATTGTTAATTGGACATTCGAACTAAACGAATCCTTTGATTCCCGATACCTTTTACAGCACTCTTCGACATGTCTAAAAGATAGGAGGTCATCGTAAAATTCCACGTTTAAGTCAACAATGTCAACTTTGTATTGTTCAACCTCTTGAAGATATGACTTCAAAACAGGCAAGGCAAGATACGGCCCCACTGGACTCCATCCTGGGGGAAATACTAAAAGCGTTTTAGGCATATCAACGTCACATCTTTCGCAAATAATTCAATTGAAACACAACTACCATCATAATTGAAAATACACCAAGTCCTGTAACGAGAATTGAGAACATCGCGATGCTCGTGAACAGCGAAACAAGAAGTGTTGAAATAACAACAGCAACCGATTGCAAAGACTCCCTAATTGAAAACAGGCTTATCGATTCAGATCCGTCTCTCGCCAAATCCTGCAGCGATGTTATGAGAAGCACATCTTGAATGGCGTTTCCGGCACCGACGATAAAAAGGAAAATAAACGATATCCCAGACGCATAGCGATAGCCAAACGCCAGATACGCACCGAGCGCAAGATACGTCACAAAACAATATGATTTAACGCAATCGGAACCACTGATTAAACGACCATATATTGTATTTCCGAACAACAGTCCGATTGTAAGACTACTCTGAAGGAATCCGTATTGTATCGATGACGAGTCAAATTGCAATTGCGCTATAGCTGGCAAAAGAGAATTCAGAGAGCCGAATGCCACGCCACTAGAAATATCGATTAATAGGAAACCAATTGCCAAGTGCTTCGCGCTAAGATCACTAAATGCAGTCCTGTTTTTTTCATTTTTGCTTATGCCCTCTTTATCATTAACCTCGATAACCGACGGAACATCTCGCAGCAACCAGAACGACGCGGCAAAAGAAAGCGCGTCTAATGCAAGAACAGCCTCCGCCCCAAATTGAGCGACAACAAAACCGCCGGCAACTGGCCCCAGAACCATCATCAAATTCTGCAGGAACCCAAACGAATTATTAATTACGTCGCGATTGATACTATTCGTATTGGCTCTTAACAACGAGTAAAAGCAGGGCATTTCTACCGTTCGGCAAAGCGATACCGCGCACGTAATAGCAAACATACTCCATTTACTATCAACAAAAATATAGCAAACGAATAATCCCGCGCGAATTAAGTCTGCCAATCTCATGGCCTGCAGTGTCCCGATACCCATCTTCTGAGGCAGCTGCGCGAGCGCAACTGAAAACAGAGAGGGGGCAAATCTGCAGCAGACCATCAAAGCAGTTGCAGAAACATCGTGAGTTACCTCGTAAATTAGCATTGGCAAAGCAATATTCGCACACCAATTGCCTATTTCGCTTATCCCTCTAGCAATATATAGGACCCGAACCGGACGGCTAGCTCTCAATACCGTGAACATCACGATTAACCTCGTATTTCAGGCCTCGTTCATCCCTTAATAGGAATCCATAATCAACCAAGTACCGCCTCAACACGGCATAATCAGGATAGAGCTGTGACAGCACACGATTAACCTGAAGCTCCGTATAACTTGTATTTAATTCAAAGAAAGAGACGGCCCATAGCAGCATGATTCTTTTATAGCTTTCCTTTTTTGGAATTGAAACCAGCTCGCCATTCTTGAGAAATCGTTTTTTAAAGTCTATTAGCTCATCCATTCACATCCTCCATTTCATACGCATCTAATACTAAAAATGCATACGCTTTAGGTCATCGCATTCAGCTTCTTTATTCGAACTAAACTCGAACTAATCTAAATTATTTGCTCAGACACTCTTCGAAAGCTCGTTTTTCACTCTGAGTAAAATGCCCTTCCCAGTCAGTCCACGAACAGGAAGGCAACTCACAACGAGCGGAGTCGAAACCCTCTGCCGTCGGTCGTTCAAAATGCACGATAACCTTTTCGATATCGCCATCTGTAATCAGGTCAGAATGAATGACCTCGGTTCCATCTTCGAATGTCATATACGGGTACATCACGTAAACCACCTCGCAAACATAAATCCAGTTTAGCATCAAGCTATCGCACCAAAGACAGCAAGCCCCCTTGATGAGTTGATGGTATCTGTTAAATGTCACGTACGATTCACATCTGGTGGGTACCCTGATGGCTACACGAAACGAAGCAGATTTACACCGGGAGGACCCCGTATGACAACCAAGTACACCGACGCGCATTCCATCGGACAGACCATGGCCATCGCGCCCAAAAAGGGCCTGTTCGACGACATTTCCATTCCCCAGATCATCGCCGGCGCCGCAGCTGCCGCCACGAGCGTGGCGCTTGCTTCAAAGATCGGCATTGCCGGCTCGGTGATTGGTGCCGCTGTGAGCTCAGTCATCACTGTTGTGTCCTCGCAGGTCTATCGCCACTTTATCTCCGCCAGCGCCGAAGCAATCAAGGGCACGCATGCCGCTGTCGACTACCCTACCGGCGCCTACGAGCCCGTTGAGCCCAATGTCGAGGAGCACCTAGGTGGCGCCGCAACCACGCAGGAGATGCGCCAGGTTGCGGGACGCGCGACCACGGCGCGCGTCGCTCCCAACAGCCTGCGCGCCAAGGCGGCGGCTGAGCGCAGCCAGACGCAAAAGAAGGTCATCGTCTTCTCGATCGCTATCGCCATCGTCGCGGTCATCGCCTGCGCCGGCGCCATCCTTATCACCACTGCCGGTGAGGGTCTGGGCGAGCGTCCCGAGCCAATCCTGTCGTCGCGCACGACCGAGAGCGATGCAAATGGCAACACCCAGTCGCAGGATCAGCAAGCACAGACGGACGATACGCAAGACAGTTCTACCTCTGCCAATTCGTCCTCGAACACCCAAAACCAATCGCAGGGCACCGATTCCTCTGCGAACAACAGCGGCACGCAATCCGGCACGACTGACTCAAGCCAAACGACTGACGGCTCTCAACCGAGCACGGGCGGCCAGACGAGCGACACCACGTCGGGAACGGGCACAGCAGGCAGCAGCAACAGCAATTCGAGTGACACCACATTGGGC
>CAUCXP010000025.1 GCA_958446785.1 uncultured Collinsella sp.
CAGAGCCTAAGAGGCCGGGTTACCCCCATATGATCGAACTCTTCGCGAAGTGCCCCGACTTTCTAAAGGGTCGTGAGGGGATTGATGTGGCGCCAATTCACGTTGATGAAAACATAAGCAGTCTTTCGGCAATTTTGTTGGACGATGCTTACTACAGCTTGTTCCTTCAGGGAATTCGGACCGTAGACGGCGTTTCGGTCCTGGGTACGGAATACATTGTCCCGTTCAAAGCGAAGGCGTATCTCGACCTAAAATCCAGAATGGAGGCGGGGGAGAACGTTGATTCGAAGAAGGTAAAAAAGCATAAACGCGATGCGCTGAGGCTTGCTCAGCTGCTCGGCGAGTCGGAAGGTGTCGACCTGGGCGGAGAACTGAAAGACGATATGCTTGCGTTTGTTAAAGATTGTGAGGTAGGCGACGTCAATCTGAAACAGATCGGGGTTGCGGGCGTAACGATGGTGCAGTTGCTCGAGACGATGAAAGCAACATATGGCTTGATTGGTTGAGTGGGGTTACGTGGCCCGGACAGTGCAGTCTAGCTGCGTTGTCCGACGCATGAGCTCGCTAATCGGCTATTATTTGTTTAGACAACTTGAGTTGTAGAGGAGTGACTGGCGATGGTGCAGGGCGCCAAACATATGAAGAGCAATAACGCCGCGGCCAACGGTGGCTCAAGCCCTCAGCCCAAACCTCAACCAAAACCCAAGCGCCGCCGCAAGCGGCTGCCGCGCTGGGCCGACCGTCTCATCACCATCGTCATCATCCTTATTGGCGTGGGCCTTATGACCTGGCCGTGGATCTTGGACCGGCTCGAGGCCTCGGGCGTGTTCAACCAGATCAGCACCGTGTCCAGCACCGTGGACGCGCTGTCTGCCGAGGAGCGCGAGCGCATCCTGCTCCAGGCGCGCTCCTTTAACGAGCAGCTGGCGGGCGAGGCCACCGAGCTTCCCGCCGACCAGATCGAGCCCTACGCCGAGCAGCTCATCTTTGACCGCGACCCCATGATGAGCTGGGTCGAGATCCCCTCCATCGACGTGAGCATGCCCATCTACCACGGCACGAGCGAGGAAGTCCTTATGGCGGGCGTCGGCCACCTGGAGGGCACGAGCCTGCCGGTGGGCGGTACCTCGACGCATTGCGTGCTTACCGCGCACTCGGGCATGCGCAACCTGAGCATGTTCGACGACATCCATTCGCTGGAGCCCGGCGACCTGGTGCTGCTGCACACCATGAACAAGACGCTCGCCTACAGGATGGTGGACTCCGAGGTGGTGCTGCCCGAGGAGATGGAGTCGCTGACTATCGAGCCGGGTGCCGACAAGGTGACGCTCGTCACTTGCACGCCCTACGGCGTGAACGACCATCGCCTGCTGGTGCACTGCGTGCGCACCAAGTACAACAAGAAGGACGTCGACAAGCAAAAGTCGCTGGCCGGCCGCCACTGGGGCAAGCGCGAGTTTGCCGTGCTCATCGTGGTCGTAGCCATTGTGCTGTTGCTGCTGGACATCGTGATCCACGCGGTCCGCAAACGCCGCAAGGCCAAGGCCTCAGCATAGGGCATTCTCCAGAACCACCACAATGGGGGCAGGCACCTTTGTGGTGGTCGGGACTTCCAAACCATCACAACATTCGATGAAAATCGCGATTTTGGCGAAAAGCGTCGAATGTTGTGATGGTCTTCGTTGTGGACGGCGCGGTTTTCGTTATGGACGGTGCGGTTTTGCTGCAGAACCGCCAGCCCGCCGCCTGCCAACCGCCTCCCTCGTTACGTTTTCGCTGCATTTGGGTAAAGCACCTGCTCCAAGCGGCGTTGCCTTGTATACTAGAGCGGTTTATCTGTTATGCGGAAGGGAGCGCCTATGGCACTCAGCGAGAAAGACGTGCGCGGCATCGCCGAGTACGCAAAGATCGCACTGACCGATGACGAGCTCACCCAGATGACGTCCTACATGAACGACGCCGTCCAGATGCTCGAGCCCGTCCTGCAATATGACTTGCCCGACGTGGAGCCCACGTTCCATCCCATCGGAAGCCTGTCCAACGTGATGGGCGATGACCTGCGCGAGCCCGAGCGCGACCTGCCGCTCGACGTTGCGCTCGAAAACGCCGGCAGCGCGCGCGACCGCTACTTCCGCGTGCCGTCCATTTTGGGAGAGGGGGAGAGCGAGTAATGGCGCAGAGCTTCGATTCCCTTACCGCCGCCCAGATCGCTGCGGGCGTTGCCGCCGGCGACTTTACCGCTACCGAGGTGGCCCAGGCCTCCCTTGCCGCCATCGAGGCGCGCGAGGGCGGGGTCCAGGCATTCCTGCAGGTGGCGCCCGAGCTTGCGCTCGAGGCCGCCGCGCGCGTGGATGCCGACCGTGCCGCAGGCAAGCCGCTGCCCCCGCTTGCGGGCGTGCCGCTGGCCATCAAGGACAACATGAACCTTGTGGGTACGCGCACCACCTGCGCTTCCCGCATGCTTGCGGACTACCAGAGCGTCTACACTGCCACCTGCGTCCAGCGCATGCTCGATGCCGGCTGCCTGCCCATGGGCAAGGCCAACATGGACGAGTTTGCCTTTGGCAGCTCCACCGAGAGCTCGGCGTTCCACCGCACCAATAACCCTTGGGATACCGAGCGCGTGCCCGGCGGCTCCTCGGGCGGCTCCGCTGCAGCCGTCGCCGCGGGCGAGGTCGCGCTCTCGCTGGGCTCGGACACCGGCGGCTCCATTCGCCAGCCGGCGTCGCTGTGCGGCGTGGTGGGCTTTAAGCCCACGTATGGCGCCGTGAGCCGTTACGGCGTGGTTGCCTTTGGCTCGTCGCTCGACCAGGTGGGGCCCTTTGGCCGCACGGTCGAGGATGTTGCGCTGGCCATGAACGCGCTTACCGGCGCGGGCCACGATCCGTACGACTGCACCAGCCAGGATTGCGCCGTCGACTTTACCGAGCACCTCAACGACAGCATCGAGGGCAAGCGCGTGGGCATTATCCCCGCGTTTATGGAGGCCGAGGGCCTGACGCCCGAGGTCAAGGCCGCTGTTCAGCGCGCCGCCCAGGAGCTGCAGAACCAGGGCGCCGAGCTGGTCGAGGTCGACCTGCCGCACCTGGATGCCGCCATCGCCGCCTACTACGTCATCGGCCCGGCCGAGGCGTTCTCCAACCTGGCCCGCTTCGACGGCATTCGCTACGGCTATCAGGAGGAGGGCTGCGCCAACCTGTCCGACCAGAGCTCGCTGTCGCGCGCCCACGGCTTTGGCGCCGAGGCCAAGCGCCGTCAGATGCTCGGCGCCTACCTGCTGAGCTCGGGCGTGTACGACAAGTACTACTACGCTGCGCAAAAGGCCCGTACGCTCATCACGCGGGACTACGACGCCGCGTATGCCAAGGTGGACACCATCCTCATGCCCGCCTCGCCGCGCACGGCCTTTAAGTTTGGCGAGATCAGCGACCCCACGCAGATGTACCTCTCCGACCTGTACACCATCTCGCTCAACATTTGCGGCAACGGCGGCATCTCGGTGCCGCTGGGCCTGGGCGAGGACACTCAGCTGCCCGTTTCTGCCCAGCTGGTGGGACCTGCCTTTAAGGACCGTCAGCTGCTCACGTTTGCCCGCGCCCTGGAGCGCGGCTTTGCCGATGCCGCCACGGGTGCGCCCGTGCTTTCCGTCGCGCCCGATTTTGCCGGGAAGGGAGGCGAGCTGTAATGAAGGAGCTTTCCGAGGTCCTGCAGGATTGGGAGGCCGTGATCGGCCTGGAGATCCATACCGAGCTCACCGCACTCGATACCAAGATGTTCTGCAACTGCAAGCTCAGCCACGATGACGAACCCAACGCCAACGTGTGCCCGGTGTGCCTGGGCCTGCCCGGCGCCCTGCCGGTGCCCAACAAGCGCGCCATCGAGAGCATCGTCAAGGCCGGTCTCGCCACCAACTGCGAGATCCAGCGCCACTCGATGTTCTACCGCAAGCACTACTTCTATCCCGATATGGCCAAGAACTTCCAGACTACGCAGGGTCCGGTTGCCTTTGCCATGTACGGTCACCTGGATCTGGATGTGACCGGTCGCGGTGCCGCCGAGCGCCCCGACTGCGCGTTTGGCGAGGCCGAGGCCCAGAGTCTGGCGAGCGCCTCGGCCAACGCCGAGGGCCTGTCCACGTCCATGTCCTCCACGATGCGCGAGGGCAATCAGCGCGCCGGACACTTGGCCAGCTATGACGCGTCCAATATGACCATGCCCGAGCGTCGCGAGGACGGTTCCTACACGGTGCCCATTCGCATCCTGCGCATCCATATGGAAGAGGACGCCGCCAAGATGGTGCACGTGGGCGGTGCCGAGGGCCGCATTACCGCCGCTGCCGAGTCGCTCGTCGACTACAACCGCTGCGGCACGCCTCTGATCGAGCTCGTCACCGAGCCCGATCTGCGCACGCCCGAGGAGGCTCGCCTGTTTATGGAGAAGCTCCGTCGCATCTTTGTGACGCTGGGCATTTCGGACTGCTCCATGGAAAAGGGTTCCATGCGCTGCGATGGCAACGTGTCGCTGCGCCGCCGCGGCGAGACCAAGCTGGGCACCAAGACCGAGCTCAAGAACCTCAACTCGTTTAAGAGCCTGCATGACGGCCTTGCCTACGAGATCTGCCGCCAGGCTGAGGTGCTCGAGGAGGGCGGCATTATCTATCAGGAGACCCGCCACTGGGAGCCTAGCCGCAAGCGCACCGTGGTCATGCGCGTCAAGGAGACGGCCGACGACTATCGCCTGTTCCCCGATCCCGACCTGGCGCCGTTCGATCTGGACGACGAGTTCATCGACCGCTGCCGAGGTGAGATTCCCGAGCTGCCCGATGCCAAGCGCGCCCGTTTTGAGGCCGACTTTGGCATTAAGACGGCCGACGCTGAGCAGATTGCCGGCGACCCCGAGTTTGCCGACTTCTTTGAGGCCGCCGCTGCCGGTATGGCTGGCAAGGAGGCCCAGACGGTCGCAAACTTGCTGGTCAACGAGATGATCGCCTACCTTAAGGGCGCGGGCGTGTCGCTGGCCGAGTCCGGCATCGTGCCGGCTCAAGTGGCGGCGCTTGCCAAGCTGCTGGCGACCGATGCCATCAGCTCCAACCAGGCGCACGAGGTCTTTGAGGCCATGGCCCAGACCGGTGACGATCCCAACAAGATCGTCGACGAGCGTGGTATGCGTCAGGTGAGCGATGCCGGCGCGCTGCAGCCGATCGTGGACGAGGTGCTGGCAAACTGTGCCGATCAGGCGCAGCAGTATCGTGACGGCAACCAGAAGGTTATCGGCTTTTTGGTGGGCCAGTGCATGAAGGCGAGCCGCGGTAAGGGCAACCCGAAGCTCTTCAACGAGTTGCTGAGAACGTCGCTCTCGTAAACGGGAACCCGGGAGCCCCGGCAGGGCGGGTGCTTCCTCAAAATTTCAAACAGTCCTGCGCAAGACGAAGGCCACATTAAGTGGCCTTCTTTGCGTGCGGAACTCATTTTGAGCAAGCACCCGCCCCGCCGGGGCTTCCGGGTTCCGCAACGACTCGGCCGTTCGGGTCAGGTGGGCTGGATTGAATAGAGTGAATGGGCGCGCTGTTGGCGCGCCCATTGTTTTGAAGGGAACTCATTTTGAGCAAGCGCCCACCCTGCCGGGGCTCCCGGGTTCTGCAACGACTCGGCCGTTCGGGTCAGGTAGGCTGAATGGAATTTGGTGAATGAGGGCGCCGTTGGCGCCCTCATTTTTTGTGGATGTGAAGCAGGGGCGGTCCCTTGGTCACATCGCGCCCCAAGATTTCCAAAAAGTTAACCTTTGTTGACCTCAATAGTTAGATAAACTAAACTATTTTTCAAAAGCGTGCTCGAGCAAACTTGTTTACTCGGGTGCTGAGGCACCATGCCGCGTCCAATGCGGCAAAAGGGAGAAGCAACATGAAGAAGTCGACGTTTAACACCCTGCTTGTCGGTGGCGGTTTTCTGCTCGGTACGGCCGGCATCAAGCTGCTCACCAGCGCTCCGGTAAAGAATGCCTGCGTGCAGGGTATCGCGTGCGGCATGCGCGTCAAGAACTGCTACCAGGACATGGTCGAGCAGGCCAAGGCCAATGTCGATGACATGGTTGCCGAGGCGGCCTATATCACCCAGAGCGAGGCCGCTGCTGACGAGGCAGCCGAGTAACGCTCCCAGGCACAAACTATGAGATTCTCGATTATTAGCGAGATCCCCGGCAGGACCCGTCTTCAATTGGCGGGTCCTGTGCCAGAGAGCGATCTCGATGCACTTCTTAAGCTCAGCGGCGATATCGACGGCGTGCACAAGGTACGCGTTTATGGCCGTATTGGCCAGATGGCGCTCGAATATGACGAGCCGCGCCGCGATGCCGTGCTGGTCGCCGTCGGTGCGCTCGATGCCCAGGCCATTGCCGACGCAAAGACGGGCTACGTGATGCAACTCGAGCCGCGCAAGCACAAACTCGTTATGGACCTGGCGACACTCGTCGGTGCCCATTACGCACGTCGCTGGTTTTTGCCCACGCCACTGCGCGCGGTGTTTGTCGTGGCCGGTTACATGGCATTTTTGCGCGCTGCCCTTCATGAGCTGGCGCAGCCGCGCCTGACCGTTCCTGTGCTCGACGCTTCGGCCATCGGCATTTCGTTCGTCAAACGCGACGTCGACACCGCGGGCCAAACGATGTTTTTACTCAATGTGGGTGAGCTGCTCGAGGACTACACCCGCGCCATGAGCGAAAACGAGCTCATCAACTCGCTGCTCGATGTACCCGACAAGGCGCAAAAGGTCGTCGGCGATACCGAGGTAAGCGTTGCTGCGACCGAGCTCGAGCCCGGCGATCTGGTCGCCGTGCGCACTGGCATGTCCATTTGCATCGACGGTGTCGTCGAGCAGGGGAGCGCTATGGTCAACCAGGCGACCCTGACCGGTGAGCCGCTGGCCGTTGAGCGCAGCGTGGGCGACGACGTGTTCGCCGGTACCGTCGTGGAAGACGGCAGCATCTTGGTGCGCGTGCGCGCCAACACGGCGCAGACCAAACTGCGCTCGATCGTCTCGCTCGTGCAGACGGCCGACTCGCTCAAATCCGAGGGCCAGTCGCATATGGAGGACCTCGCCAACAAGATCGTCCCGTGGAACTTCCTGCTCGCGGGCCTGGTTGCGCTCACCACGCGCAGCCTTATCAAGACCTCGGCGGCGCTGATGGTCGACTACTCGTGCGCACTCAAGCTCACGGGTTCCGTCGCCGTCATGACCGCCATGAGCGATGCCGCCAAGATGGGCGTCATGGTCAAGGGCGCGAAGTACTTTGAGTCGTTTGCCAAGGCTGACACCATCGTATTTGATAAGACCGGCACGCTCACCGAGGCACAGCCGCGTCTAGCTTGCGTGCTCACGACCGATGGCTGGAGCGAGGACGAGATCCTGCGCCTTTCCGCTTGCTTGGAGGAGCATTTCCCGCATCCGGTGGCACGCGCCGTGGTCAATGCGGCACGCGAGCGCGGGCTCGAGCACCGCGAGCGCCATGCCGCCGTCGAGTACATCGTGGCGCACGGCATCGCTTCGTCCATCGAAGGGCGTCGCGCCATCATCGGTTCCGCGCACTTTGTATTTGAGGACGAGGGTGCGCAGCTCGATTCCGACATTAAGGAGCGCATTGAGTCCCAGATGCAGGGCCTGTCGCCGCTGTATCTGGCGGTCGACGGCAAGGTCGTCGGCGTGCTCGGTATCGAGGACCCGCTCAAGTCCGGGGTCCGCGAGGCCATCGCCGACCTGCACGCGTTGGGCGTTAAGCACGTGGTCATGCTCACGGGCGACTCGGAACGCACGGCCGAGCGCATTGCTCGCGAAGCAGGTGTCGATGAGTTTAAGGCCGAGCTGCTGCCCGAGGACAAGTACGCCTATGTGGAACGCATTAAGGGCGAGGGGCGCCACGTTGCCATGGTGGGCGACGGTGTCAACGATTCGCCGGCGCTCGGTTTGGCCGACGTGGGCTTGGCGATGGGTGGCGGAAGCGACATCGCCAAGGAGGTTGCCGACATCATCCTGACCGATACGGATCTTGCCGCGATCGTGCGCCTGCGCCGTATGAGTCAGGGGCTTATCGATCGTCTGACGAGTTCGTATTCCAAGGTGATGCTCACCAACTCGGCGCTCCTGGCGCTGGGCATTACCGGCATGATCACTCCGCAGACGTCGTCACTGCTGCACAACGGCTCGACGATTGCCTACAGCCTGAGCAACGCCAAGGCATATCTGCGTTAGCAGACGTGTTCACCCACGTTATCTGGCCTGCGCCCGGACGGCATCGGCGTCGTCCGGGCGCAGGCCTTTTTAGACAAGTGCAGCTTTGATGGCGGGGCTTTCTGCAAGCTGCTCGGCTGCCTTTTCGTCGGAGCTGTCGAGTGCGGCCAGACTGCGGTAGACCCACTCGTTGACCTGGGTGTTCTTGACGCCTGCGGTCTGCATAAGGGCGCCTACCTCGCGGATTGCTGCGAACAGATCGGCCTTGGGACCCGCGAGCTCGACCTCGATACCGTGGTAGGCGGCCACGCCGCGGTTCTCACTCACGTGGTCGATAAAGCCCTCGACGGTCTCAAGCTGCTGAGTGAGAGCTGCATCATCGTCAACGTCCAGCGCGACGAGTGCGTTCGATACCGTGAGGGCGGGATGTCCGCAGGGGACAAAGCCCTCGATGACATCCATAGCTTCGGTAATGGTTGAGCCCAGGCCTGCGAGGGCATTGACGAGTTGCTGCTTGGTATCCATAACGGTCCTTTCGACGGGTCAATTTTTCTTGGCGAAAATATACGTGACGCGATCGGTGGCAAAAGTGCGAAGTGCGGCGCACATTGGGGTCTTCACAGCTCGTGCATAGAACAGCTGTCCGCTTTCAGAACGTGGTAAGATAACACTCCACAAGCGGGGCTCGCCCCGTATGTTCCTTGAAAAGTCGACGGTTATCGGGTGTTTGCAGGCCCGATACCATCCAGACTTTCCCAACATTCGGGGGCGACTGGTTTCGACACGATAGCTCTGAGAGAGGAAGCAAGCCGAGGTCTCCTCGCCTCGTTAAACAGGGGTACCGTCAAATTGAATTGACAACAACTCTTCTTTTGAGCCTATGGCTCTCGCTGCTTAATTTATAGCGGCGCGTCAACCCGGTGATTTCCCCGACACCGGTGCGACGTCATGTTAGGGGAATGCTCCTGCGCACGTAATCGGTATGGCGCAGGCTAAGATCGAACCGGTTGGGATGCTGCGAGCGTGTCGCTGCGCGCAAAGCGTCCGAGACTAAACCAGCGACTGAGCTTGGAGATGCCAATCAAGGGGCTTTCGTGGACCGGAGTTCGATTCTCCGCGCCTCCACCAACTGTTCAGTAGGCGAACACATACGCGTGTTCGTCGTTAGGCGGGCGTTCGTATTGCTCGTCAGATAGAAAGAAGCCGCTCCATACGGGGCGGCTTCTTTGCGTTCTAGGCCTGCGGCATGATCTCCTGCTCGCCGTCCTCGTCCATGTACGGCATGAGGAACACGCCGCCCTGCTCGGTGGTAAGCAGCAGGTACTCGCGGTTGTGCTCGTCGCACACGATTTCCTGGCCGATGCCCTCGGGCAGGTCGTATATGGGGCCGTCCGTGCGGGCTTGCCTCACGGTCACGTCTTGCGCTCCCATGGCCTGCGACGCGCAGCTGGCGGCGGCCAGGACGATGAACAGCAGGACGACCGCCGCGAGGATGGGTCCGCACCCGCCGTTGCGCTCCTCGTCTGCGGGGCTCGGGTACGGCATGGCCTATCCCACCTTCACCAGATAGTCGTCGGCCTCTGGCTTGCCCGTGGCCTTGCCCACGGCGATGTAGCGCGTTGCGCCGCTGTAGCCCGTGTATCGGCCCCACACGTAGCCGTCGGCGATCTTGTACCAGTTATCCAGCGTCACGGTCTCGCCGCTGGAATAGTGCGCCACCTCGGTGCCGCCCAGGCCGGGGGCGTCGCGCACGCGCAGGTAGTCCACAGTGCAGCGGTAGGTGCCGCCGAAGTTCTCGGCCGTTTCCTGCTGCGCAGGCTGCGGCTGCGGGACGGCTGCGGGGGCGCTTCCAGCAGTGATGCCGAAGCATTCCAGGTAGATGCGCGCCAGCTCGTCCAGGTTGCCGTTGAACTTCTCGCGGTCGCCGTCGTTGTCGATGAAGCCGTTCTCGCACAGGCGGTAGTTGATGCCGCGCGCGGCGGCTCGGTTCGGGTTCGCGAGGTCGGAACGGCGCACCAGCTTCTCGGAGCGCCCGGGCATGAACGCCGCCAGCTTGTCGGCCAGCGCATTGTCGTACTCGTCAGGCTCAAAGCCCTCCTTGATGATGACGTGCGCGCCGTGGGCCGTGGCGATGCCGCTGGCGTCCATGTGCAGCTCCACCACTGGCGCGTTGGTGCTCAGGCGGTTAAGCCCGCCGTCGGCGTACCAGTTGCGGGACGTATCGCCCAGCTCGACCTCGGAACCGCCCAGTTCCTTGATTCGCTGGCCCAGGGCGCGAACGCGCTCGGCCTCGGTGCAGCCGCCTGCGCAGCAGCCGGGGTCGCCAGCGCCGTGGCCGCAGATGATGAACAGTTTAGCCATTGCCTACTCCTTCCCGCCCACCGTCACGCCCAGCAGGGCGTCGAGCCACTTGGATGTGATGCCTACCGACTTGAACAGCGTGTAGGCCGCCTGCACGCCGCCTACCACGGCGAAGGCGCACGTGACCCATGCGCCCGGGTCTGCGGGCACGCCGCCCACGAAGCCGGTCACGGCGCCCGCCAGGAGCGAGCAGCCCAGCGCCAGGATGCGCGCGGCCTTGCCGGTCATGGCCTCGGTCTTGATCAGCTGCACCGCGAACGGCACGGCGAAAGACAGCACGATGGCTGCGATTGCTTGCATTTCTGTCATTTCGGATTCCTTTCTATCGAGCCGATTCCTTGTAGAGCAGGTCAACGCGGTCGGCGATGTGGTCGACCTTCGCCGCCATGCCCTGGCTGCGCGCCTGGCTGTTCGCCAGGTCGGCGTGCAGCACCTCATTGGAGGTCACGACGGACTCCATGAGCGCCTTCATAGCCTCCATCAGCGCGTTGCTGCGCTCCATCTGCGCGGCGATGCGGCCCTCCATCTGGCTGCGCTCGCGGTCGCGCTGCGCCCGCTCGTTCACCTCGTCTTGCTTTCGCTCTTCACGCTTGAGGTCGATGTTCGCCTTGCGCTCGTTCTGGGCCTTGAACTCTTCGAGGAACTGCTTGCCGAAGTACAGGACCACTAGGACGAGCAGTGCGCCGAAAAGCGACCCGGGGCCGTACGGCGCGAAGATTTCCAGCACGTCGGTCATTCGTTTTCTCACCTCCTCGAATCGCTGCCGCGATTGTCCGCGAGGTGTCGCCGGGCAAAAGAAAAGCGCCCCCGAAGGGGCGCTCGCTACTCCTGCGGCGCTTCCGGCTGGTCGGGCTCCATGGCTTCCAGCTCGTTGATGCGGTCGCGCCACGTCTGGCGCTGCGAGATGATCTCGGCCACCTCCTTGGCAGCTGCGGCGATGGCCGAGAGCAGGTCGGTGATGGACGATGCGGAGAAGATGCGCTCCACCGCCTTCATGACCTTGTAGTCGCTCTGCTCAAGCTGCTGTTTGTAGCCGTTGATCTCCCCGGCGATTTCCTGTTCCGTCATGGGTCGCTCCTTCCGTTGCTAGGGTAGGGGCATGTTCCCATCCGTGTCGCCTCCAGGTTTGGATTGCATTGAGCAACCCCCCCCCGCGGGATTTCCGAACAGGCTGCGGTACAGCGCGTCCATGGCCCGCACGCTGCGGTGCGCGTCCAGCCGCTTCATGCCTCCGCGCCAGCTCTGGTAGCTCTGCTCCACCTGCTCGGGGGTCATGATGCCATCGGCGACCATGCGGGCCATCTTCTTGAGCTTGCGGCGCTCCCGCGTTATGGAGTCTCGGCACGGCTTCACGACTATGCGGCCCGTCTCCGTGTAGAAGATGCGCTTCTTCAGCCACGTGAACCCGCGCGTGAGCTTCACCACGCGCGTCTTGCGCGGGTTCAGCTCGATGCCCAGCTCGGCGCATTTGCCCTCTATCAGCAGCAGGCACAC
>CAUCXP010000026.1 GCA_958446785.1 uncultured Collinsella sp.
GCAAGCGGCCATCGACGCGCATCTGATCAACGCCATGCACCACGCCGGCGCCTAGCAGAAATGACTGTTCGACACCAACTGGCTCAAGTGAATAGGTGGCACCGTTCGTCTCGAACAACGCCTCACCGCCCGCCACAATAATGCGGCGCGCGAGCTCCTCAACAATGTCCTCGTCAATGCAGTCCTCGTGTGCCACGCGGCCCTCGACCTCTAGCGTGGCCCCCGCCATGGCCACGATACCCGCAGGTTCGAGCGCACGCAGGCCGTCGGCAATCAGCCACAAGGGGCGACCCGTGCAGATAAATGCCTGGTGACCCGCATTGCGCAGGCGATGAAACGCCTCGATGACCGCCTGCGAGGGGCGCACCGCCGAAAAATCCTTATCGGTCATATCGTCGGGATCGAACGACGTCAGCGTGCCGTCCACGTCAAAAAAGAGCACGGCGGAATCGGGGCACGCATCAATCATATGGGTTCCTTTCGAGGGCGATGGCAAACGAAGCATCCATCATATAATGGAGCGACGCAACCAGAGAGGTCACCCATGGAATTTTACGCAAGCTGCCCCGAGGGCTTTGAGTCCGCACTCGCCGACGAGCTTAAACGGCTTGGGCTTTCGCATGTACGCCGCCTTAAGGGCCGCGCTACGTTTGAGGGCGAGCTCGAAGAAGGCTACCGCGCCTGTCTGTGGTCGCGCCTGGCCAGCCGCGTGTTTGTGGTGCTTGGGCGCTTTGAGGCGCAGGATGCCGATGCGTTGTACGACGGCGTTTACGACATTGCCTGGAAAAACATCGTCCGCCCCGGCGCCACCATTGCCATCACCGCCCGTGGTGTGACCGAGCAGCTGCGCAACACGCGCTTCTCGGCCCTGCGCGCCAAGGACGCATTGTGCGATCGCCTGGCCGAGACCACGGGCCGTCGCGCCGATGTCGATGCTGCCGACCCCGATGTCCACCTGCTGCTTTCGCTACGCCAGCGCCGTGCGAGCATAAGCCTGGACCTTTCGGGCGACCCGCTGTTCAAGCGCCTGCCGCCCGCCGCGACTCGAGCCGGCGAGGGCGCGCACGTGCTGCGCCCCGACTACGCCGCCCTGGTGTTGGCGCAGGTCGGCTGGACCGCGCTGTGCGAGCGCGAGCTGACGGCCGACGACTACGAGAACGAAGCCCTGCCCACGCTGGTCGACGCCTCGTGCGCCGGCGGCGGTCTGCTGCTGGAGGCAGTGAATATCCTAACCGACCGCGCCCCGGGTGCTGCGCGCGAGCGCTGGGGCTTTGAGGGCTGGCAGCTGCATGATGCCGCCCTGTGGGAGCAGCTACTTGCCGAGGCGCGCGAGCGCGAGGCGACAGCGCGCGAGCGGCAGGCGCGCATCGTGGCCGTAGACATCGACCCCGCCGCCCGCAAGACTGCCGAGCGCATGGTCAAGTGTGCCGGCTACAAGCGTCTTGTTGACTTTTGCGCCGCCAAGCCCGCCACCGTGCTGGACCATGCAGGCGCTGTCGCCGGCACCGCCGTGGTCGCAGACACCACCGAAACCCCGCTTTCGCTCATGCACGACGCCATGACGCTCATCGGCGAGCTGCGCCGCGCGCCCGAGCTCGCTTCGGCACCGGTCGCCGCGCTCACCCGCGATGGCCTTATGGCCCGCGCGCTCCATGCCGAGCCTGCGCGCTCCATCGCCGTCATGCCCAATAACGAGGAGGCGGCTATTGAGGTTTGGCCCTCGCTCGACCACGCCGCCGCGACATTCGAAGCTGCGACCAGCGCAGATGCCGAGGAGCAGACCGCGGATGCCCAAGACGAAACCGCCAACGTCCCCATGCCCGAGCCTGCCGCCATGCTCGACCTGGGCGACGGCAAGCCGCTGCCCGTGCTCATCCCCGAGTCCGAGCAGTTCGCCAACCGCCTGCGCAAGAATGCCCGTCTGCGCCGCAAGTGGGCCAGGCGCGAGGGCGTGAGCTGCTACCGCGTCTACGATGCCGACCTGCCCGACTACTCCGCCGCTATCGACCTGTACGAGGGTTGCCCGCAGACGCCGGGCCGCTGGCTCGTCATCGCCGAATACGCCGCGCCCAAGACCATCGACCCCGCACTGGCCCAGGCCCGTATGCTCGACATTCTGGCCATCGCGCCGCGCATCCTAGATGTTCCCGCCGAGCATGTGCACGCCAAGGCCCGCATGCGTTCGCGCGGCGGCTCGCAGTACGGCAAGCAGGGCGCCGGCAAGGGCGCATCGGGCGAGCGCGCCAATATCGCGCGTCGTCGCCTGCCGCTCATCGAAGAGGACGGCCTCACCTTTGCCGTCAACTTTGACGACTACCTGGACGTCGGCATCTTCTTGGACCACCGCGTCACCCGCAACCTGGTGCGCGAGCACGCCAAGCAGGCGCGCCGCTTCCTCAATCTGTTTGCCTACACCGGCACTGCCACCTGCTACGCGGCCGATGGCGGCGTCGAGGAGACCGTGACGGTCGACCTCTCCAATACCTATCTGGACTGGGCCGAGCGCAACATGCGCCAGAACGGCTTTGTGGGGCCTCAGCATCATTTTGTGCGCGACGACGTGCTCGCCTGGATTCGCGACCAGCGCCAGACGCGCAACCGCTGGGACCTGATCTTTGTCGACCCGCCCACGTTCTCGAACTCCTCCAAGATGGGCCGCCGCACCTGGGATGTCCAGCGCGACCATGTTGAGCTTTTGGCTGGCGTATCGCGCCTGCTCGCGCAGGGCGGCCATGCCATCTTTAGCTGCAACCTGCGCGGCTTCCGCCCCGAAACGCGCAAGCTCGCCCGCGCGGGCGTGGTGCTGGAGGACATTACGGCGCAGACCATCCCCGAGGACTTCGCGCGCAACCAGAAGGTGCACCACTGCTACATCGTGCGCCGCCTGCCCATCGAGGACGCCATGGCCGAAGTCGGCTTTAGCGCCGAGGAAATTGCCGAGCGCGTCGAGGAACTACGCAACCCCGAGGCCCGCAAGCCTCGCGCAGCAGCACCCGCGCACGCGCAGGCCGGCGACCGAGGGCCGCGCGGCGACGGCAAGTCCAACTTTGCCGGCAAACCCTCCCCCGCCAGCAAGCCCAAAAAGAAGAAGTTCTACGCCAGCAAGCCCAAGGGCAAGTAACAAAGTTGCGGTGGAATACGGACTGTTTTGCCTGGAATTAGGCAAATTTAGACCGTATTTCACCGCAACTCATATTGGGATGGTGGTTGGCGATCTAGCCTTGGATGACCAATCGGTAGCCGATGCCCACATGCGTCTGGATATAGCGCGGATGCGCGGGGTCGGACTCGATTTTCTTGCGCAGCGTGCCCATAAAGACGCGCAGGCTCGCCAGGTCGCTCTTGGTCGCCGTGCCCCAAATCTCGTGCAGGATAAACTGGTGCGTCAACACCTTGTCGGCGTTGTGCGCCAGCAGACACAGGAGCTTGTACTCGATCGGCGTCAGGTGCAGTTCCTCGCCATCCATCATGGCGATGCCAGCATCAAAATCGATATGCAGCTCACCGGTATCGAACGAGCCCTCGGAGGCAACGCCGCCCGTTTGCGCATACGAAAGGCGCCTGAGCGTCGTGCGAATGCGCGCGAGCAGTTCCTCGACCGAAAACGGCTTGGTCAGGTAGTCGTCGGCACCAGCATCGAGCGCGCGGATCTTGTCCGCGTCCTCGCTGCGCGCCGAGACCACGATGATCGGCATGCCCGACCACGTGCGCACCGACTCCACCACCTTGACGCCGTCCATATCGGGCAGGCCCAGATCGAGCAGCACAATGCTCGGCGCCTGCGACGAGGCGGCGGCGATGGCGGCATGAGCGGTCTCCACAGCCATATGGCGCAAGCCGTGCGCCTCGAGCGCGGCGACGATAAGGTTGCGGACGGCGGGGTCGTCCTCAACGACCAAGATGAGCGGTTTCACGGCAGAGTTCGGCACAGCGCTACTCCTTATCAAACGAAACGTCGACGGCGGGAAGCTCGATCGTAAAGACCGAGCCGTGCGGGTCCGCCGCGGCAACCTCTATGCTACCGCCATGCGCCAGCGCAATGGAGCGGCAAAGCGAAAGCCCCAGGCCCACACTGCGTCGGCTGTCGGCCAGGCCATGGTTGGCGGTGTAGAACGACTCAAAGATGCGCTCGCGGTCCTCGGGCGCAATGCCCGGGCCGTCGTCGGCGACCGAACACCTCACGCACCCGCCGTCGACGCTAATCGAAATCACGATATGCGAGCCCGCGGGCGTGTAGGTAATGGCGTTGTTCACCAGGTTTACCACCAGCTGCACCATCAGGCGCGCATCGACGTTGACGAGCGCCGGCTCATCGCACGCCACCACCTTAAGGTCGTGCTCGCGCACGGCCGGGTTTACGTGGCGCAGCGCCTCCTCGACGATATCGTCCATAAGCTCGAGCGTAGTCGACAGATGCATGCCGCCGCCCTCGAGCTTGGTGATGGCGAGCAGATTCTCGACGGTAGCATTGAGCCATTGCGCGTCCGAGCGAATGGATAGGAGCATACCGCGGCGTGTCTGGTCGTCAAGCACGGCCGTGCCGGTCGAGCCCTGGTCGAGCAGCACGTCGGCATTACCCGAAATGCTGGTAAGCGGCGTGCGCAAATCGTGCGAGATGGAGCGCAACAAGTTGGCGCGCAGCTGCTCGTTTTTAGCGAGCACCGCCGCTTCCTCACGGGCCTCCATGGCGCGGGCGCGATCGAGCGCCAGCTCGCCTTCGCTCGCGATGGCATCGGCAAGCGTCCGCTCCTCGGGCGTCAGCGCATCGGGCTCGGCGACAATGGCGAGCACCCCCACCACCGAGGCGGGATCGCCCGCGCGCACCATGGTGTCACCCGAGCGCACAGTCAGGTATATGCCATAGAACGCCGAAGCGCCATAGGTGGCATCGAGCGGCGTTCCCACATAGGCGGACGCCGAGAGCCGCGGCGGCATCTGCGGCGCCAGCTGGTGCACCGGCGCGGCATCGCCCACGGCCGTGTACATCGTGCGCGGCAGCAGGTCATCGTCGTCGGCATCGGCGCTATACCACACGACCGGACAGTCCGAAAGACGCGCCAGTTGCGTTGCCATAGCATGCACAATCTGTTGCTGATCGCCGCACCGCTGCAGCATGCGGTTGGTCTCGAGCACCATCTGCGTGCGACGGTCGCTGGCGGCAGCCTGCGCCAAGGCGCGGCGCAGGGCCAGCGCAATCGAGCTCGACACGAGCGAGACCGCAAACATAATGAAGAACATGCCGGGATAGGCGCGGTCGATAAACGACAGCGCGTAGCGCGGGTCGACAAACAAGAAGTTGTAGAGCGCCACGGCGGCGGCAGAGCTCAGCAGGCAGTACAGGCGGCTCCAGGTAAAGAAGGCGCACAGCTGCACGGCAAACACATAGACGATCATGATGCTCGGCGCGAGACCCGGATGGTCGAGCAGCGCGCCCACAACCGTCGCCGCGACCAGCAGCCCCGCCGATACGCAGGCGTCATACAGAGGGCTGCGACGCGTCAGCGTTGTACGCCGCCACCAAAAGTTATCGGCAATATCGCCGTCCGCATGGACGTCCATCAGCGCCCCGCCCCTCTCTCAAAAACAAAAACCACCACAAAGGGGACAGGCACCTTTGTGGTGGTGGCCTCCTTGTGGTGGTTCCAAGTGTATAGCCTTTGCAGCCCGCGGTCGCTAGACAAACAGCAGACGTCGACTACGGACGCTCGTCGGGAGCCAGGCGCTGCATCTTGCTCACGGCCTTAAACTTGGTGAACAGCGGCACGTACTCAAAGCTCACGTTGGAGTTCTCCAGGCCGTACCAGCGCGCAGGCGTGCCGGCGGCGCGGCGGATGATGTACTTGAGCGTGATGGCCGTACGCTCGCTGGGCTCCACGTCGCTTTCGGGCGCCAGCAGCTTGCGGATCATGACGAACTTAAACGTACCGATGTTGCCCGGATCCTTGTAGACCGAGTAATCGTGCGTCTGCGCCGGCAGCTCGCCGCTGGCAGCCAGGTCCTGAACAACCTGGCGCAGGTAAGCATTGACGCGCTGGTTGATCTTATAGCCCAGGTACAGATGCACGCGGAATACGTAGTCGGTGCCGAACGTCTCGACCGAGTAGGCAAAGGTATGCGGCTCGTCCATGGTCTCGACGTTCACGAACCACCAGGCACGAGCGCGCTTGGGGTGCTTGTCCAAAATCGAGTAGACGATATCGCGGTCGATATAGTCGGTGTTGGTGTCCTTGGTCAGGTACACGATGTTGTCGCTCACGAGCTCGTAGCGATCGTCGTCGCGCAGGCGCTTGAGCTGCGGCAGATAGCTGCGCAGCGGCAGCAGCGTAAACTGGCGCTGCTCAACCGCCGTGCCGTTGTACCAGCACACCATGATGCCCATGATGAGCGCGGCCATAAGGATGGTGAAATAGCCGCCGTGGAAGAACTTGGTGAGCGAGCTCACAAAGAAGAAGCCCTCGAGCATAAGGAAGAAGGCGGCAAAGATCCACGGCGCGACCTTGAGATTGCGCTCCACGTGCAGATAGAAGAAGAGCAGCATTGTCGTGCACATCATGGTCAGGGTAATGGCCAGGCCGTACGCGGCCTCCATGTGCGCCGAGTTCTGGAACAGCAGCACCACGACGACGCAGCCCACGAGCATGACGTTGTTGACCATGGGGATGTAGAGCTGGCCCTTGGTCTCGGCAGGATAGAAGACCTGCATATGCGGCATGAGGTCCAGGCGGCTGGCCTCGGACACCAGCGAGAATGCGCCGGTGATGAGCGCCTGCGAGGCGATGATGGCCGCGACGGTGGAAAGGCCGACGGCAAAGGGGCGCAGACCCGGGGCGAGCATCTGGTAGAAGGGGTTGAGGTCGGCGATACCCATGAGCTCCGGGTTGCCGGCGTTGTTGATAAGCCACGCGCCCTGGCCCATGTAGGACAGCAGCAGGCAGCACTTAACGAACGGCCAGGTGGCATAGATGTTGCCGCGGCCCACATGGCCCATGTCGGAATAGAGCGCCTCGGCACCGGTGGTAGCGAGGAAGCAGCTGCCCAAAATCATGATGCCCGCATGGTTGTTGGGGCTCAGCAGAAAAGCGATGCCACGCAACGGGTTGAGGCACAGCAGCACCGCGGGATACTGGCAGACAAAGAACAGGCCCGTGCCGCCCAGGAACAAAAACCACAGCGTCATGATGGGGCCGAAGGCGTGACCGATCTTGGCCGTGCCGATGCGCTGCACCAAGAAGAGCGCGATGATGATGGCAAGCGTGATGGCGACGACACGACCCTGGTCGTCACCGAGCACGGCATGGACCGCCGGGATGGTGCGCAGGCCCTCGATGGCCGTGGTGACGGTAACGGCAGGCGTCAGGATGCCGTCGGCGAGGAGCGCCGCGCCGCCCAGCATGGCGGGGATGATGAGCCACTTGCCGCAGCGCTTGACCAGGCTGTACAGGGCAAAGATGCCGCCCTCGCCGTGGTTGTCGGCGCGCAGCGAGATCAGCACGTACTTGACGGTCGTCAGCAGCGTGACCGTCCACACGACAAGGGAGAGCGCGCCGAGCACGAACTCCTGCGTGACGCTTCCGATGCCGCCGTTGCCGGCAACGAGCGCCTTGGTTACATACATGGGGCTGGTGCCGATATCGCCATACACCACGCCCAGCGTGACGAGCATCGCCGAGATGCTCACAGGAATCGCAGCGTGCGAGGCTACTTCCTTTGCCTTTTGTTCCATAAGCCGGTTTCCTCCCAATTTTAACGTTCGACGGGATTATATGTAATCAGCCCATATTTTAATGGCACCGTTTTCCCAGCTAGATAAACATTTATGCGGCCTTTAGGCCACCGCGGCGATATGGAATGTGACAAAGGGATGCCCCCTTTGTCACATTCGTCATTTTCCGAGCCAGTTTTTGAACCACCACTCCATAGAGCGGCTCATCTCGGCCATAAAGGGACTCGTGTGCTTACGGGTGTAGATATCGACGACGCGCTCGCCCACCTCGCGGGCGTGCGGGCGAAACATCGCGTCCATCTCGGCCACCTGCGCATCCAAGGTCGCGGCGTCGGCGCGACAATAACGCTCCTCATGCACCAGGTTCACCACGGGATGCGCGATCGCCGGGCGCTCCTTGCGGGGCGTGCCGATGATGAGCATCGACAGCGGCATGGTATAGGGAGGCAAGTCCAGCAGCGCGGCGACTTCCTCGGCGTTCTCGACGACATCGCCGATATAGCAGCTCCCCAGCCCCAGGGCCTCGGCGGCAACCACGGCGTTTTGAGCGGCGATCATGGCATCCTGTGCCGCGATGGCAAAGTCGCCCAGGCCCGGCGCACGACGTGGCGACTTGCCCGTGCGCTCGACAAACTCGGGCTCAAAGCAACCCACGTGCTCAAACAGATCGATCCACTTGGCATAGTCGACTACAAATATGAGTGCCCAGGGCGCCTTGGCGATCATGGGCTGATGATCGCACAGGTCGGCCAGGCGGTCCAATGTGGCCTGCTCACGAATGCTCACGATGGAATACATCATCATGGCGCCTGCCGACGGCGCACGGCTCGCCGCATGCAGAATCGCCGCCCGCTGTTCGTCGGTCACCGCCACGGGACGGTCATCGTCATCACGCGCGAAGGCACGCGTAGACGAGCGATGCTCCAAGATGTCCAGTACCGCGTTGCCCGTAGTCTCGACCGGATAGCCGTATGTATCCACGACCGCAGCTCCGTCGCTGCCCATGTCCGCCTTGCAAACCTGCTCGCTCATCGCCCTACCCTCGCCATTTCTTTAAGAAGCCTTTACGTTTCCGTGTAATTCCCGTCCATTATCGCGCAGGTCGCCGCTACATTGCGCAACACCACCACGCACGCGCGTTATTATGGCTGGTTGTTGTGCGCAGTCACCAAATGCAGCGCATATCTTGGTAACAATCGGGTAAACCCCCGCTTTCGTAGGTTTTAGTTTGTGAGGAGTCTCAGCATGTTCGCTGCCGCCATCTCGCTCGTCGGTCTTGCGGCGACCGTCTACCTTGTCTTGCGCGAGGCCAAGGCCATTCGCGCTCAGTCGGGCACCGTTGCCAAAAGCGCTCTTGGGTGGAGCGTCGCCTTCGGCCTGTTCCAGCTCTTTTTGACCATTTGGGGCGCCATTGGCCTCGTCGCCCAAAACGAGCCGCTCGCCTTTGTGATGCTCATCCTGACCAATGCCATCCTCACCGGCTGCGCTTGGGCCAGCATCGCCCGCGACCGTATCGCCCCGCGCGTCTTTGCGTTTGCCGCGCCCGACGCCCCCGCTCCCACCGGCAAGCTCGCCCGTCTGCGCGGCGCCTTTGTGGGCAAACCGCTCGTCGCCGCCGTCCTGTGCCTGCTGCTCGCCGGCGTCTTTGCGCTGCTGGGCATGGAGGTCTCGTCCAACCACGACTTTACCTGGGTCTACCCCCTGTGCATCCTGCTCGAGTGGGCTATCATCACCACGCTCATGGTCGGCCTGTTCTTCCTGTTCCAGCGCCACGGCGCGGCTCCCGCGGTCCTGGCCTTTGCCCTCTTTGTCCTGGGCATTGCCGAGTTCTTTGTCATCACGTTTAAATCCATGCCCATCCAGCCGGGCGACCTTTCGGCCATCTCCACCGCCGCCGCAGTCGCCGGCAACGGCTACACCTTCTCCATCTCGCTGTTCTGCGTGCTGTCCATGGGCTTTACCGCCATCGCCATGCTGCTATGCGAGTACGCCGGCCTGGTGGCACCGCACCGTCAAAAGGGTGCCGCCAACGCCAAGCGCATGCTGCTCATCAACCTGCTCGTGGCGGTGCTGTGCCTGGGCGGCGTGACCGCGCATGTCACGCTTATCGACTACTACAACACCCTCGGCATCACCGTCTACACCTGGCGTCCGCTCGAGAGCTACTGGCGCGAGGGCTACCTGCCTGCCTTTATTAGTGCGGCGCAGTCCATCAAGCCGCCCAAACCCGCCGACTACTCCGTCGACGATGCCAAGACCACGCTCAAAAAGTACGCCAAGGCCTACGACAAGTCCGACGCGGCCAAGAGTGACGAGCGCGCCGCCGCAAAGGAGCAGTTCGACAGCGAGAAGCCCACGGTCATCGCCATCATGAACGAGACGTTCTCGGATCTGTCGATCTACCAGAACATGCGCGCCGGCTACGAGGGTCCGCAGTACTTTAAGAGCCTGTCCAACTGCCTCAGTCGCGGCAAGCTCTATGTGAGCGCCTACGGCGGCGGTACCGCCAATACCGAGTTTGAGTTTATGACCGGCAACTCCATGGCCAACCTGGGCTCGGGCGTGTACCCCTACACCATCTACAACATGGAAACGACTGGGAACCTGGCAGAGCAGTTCAAGTCGCTCGGATATTCCACCACGGCCATGCACCCCAACCACGCGACCAACTGGAACCGCGAGAACGTCTACAAGGACTTTGGCTTTGACCAGTTCCTGTCCATCAACGACTTCCAGGGAGCCGATACCCTGCGCGGCATGGTGACCGACCAGGCTACCTACGACAAGATTCTTGAGCTGCTCGACCAGAACGCCGATCCGCAGTTTATCTTCGACGTGACCATGCAGAACCACTCGGGCTACGACACGGGCCTGCTGCCGGTCGACAAGCAGATGCACCTGAACATCGACACGACCGACCTGGACGCCAAGACCGTCGAGGACGGCACGCTCTCCGATGTCGACGAGTATGTCTCGTGCATCGAGCAGTCCGACCAGGCGCTGCGCTACTTCCTTAACGCCTTAAGCAAGCTCGACCGCAAGGTGGTCGTGGTGTTCTGGGGCGACCATCAGCCGTTCTTCCCGTCCAAGTTCAATGACAAGTGGTTTACCAACGAGGACGACGCCACGCACCAGGAGCGTCTGTGGCAGACCGACTACATCATCTGGGCCAACTACGACGTTGCCGGCTGCGACCAGACAAGCGAGGTCGACGACTTGTCCACCAACTACCTGTCCACGCAGCTTATGCAGTTGATCGGCGCACCGCTGTCCGACTACCAGAAGGCGCACATGACGCTGCGCAAGTCGCTGCCCGCCATCAACTCGGTCGGCTACGAGGACGCCAGCCTGCGCTGGGCGCTCTCCTCCAACGTCACCGGTGACGACGCCGCTGCCGCAGCCGCCACCAAGGCGCGCGAGGATTACGCCAAGATGCAGTATTACGAGATGTTCCGCGACGGCAAGAACGTGTATACCGAGCACTTCCAGACCGAGGCCAACGAGACCGACCCCAACCTGGCACCGGGCACGACGAAGATCAAGTAGCGGGTCGCTCATAACTGAAACGTCTGTCCGGGCGGAGGCATATAAGGTTCCCTGCTCGGACAGTCTTGCGCAAGACGGAGGCCACATTAAGTGGTCTCCTTTGCGTGCGGAACTCGCGATGAACCTTATATGCCTCCGCCCGGACAGACGCCTTGTTGTTGGAGCACGGCTTGTCATGGGGGTATCCGCTGAACATATATAAGTTGAAGGCCACATTAAGTGACCTTCTTTGTATTCGGAAAGTGTGTCCCGGAATCTGCCTTCGGAATGGGACGCAGTTTCCGCTTGAGGGCCTGTTGGGAAAGCGCATCCCACTTCAAGAGTAAATTCCGGGTCGCACTTTCCGCTAAGGCTCTCAACCGGAAAGCGCATCCCATTCCAAGCCTTAATTCCGGGACATAGTTTCCGGACAAGACATCAACCGGAAAGTGGGGACCACTCTGAGCGCCGATTCTGGGACACACTTTCCGAAACACCGCCCATCCGGAAAGCCCGTCCCGCTCTGAATACATCCGGGCATGGAATATCCGCTTATTAGGCCTTCCGTCAATAAAGGGGCGCCCTCCCGAGCGGCGGGCTCGAAGTTCATCGCGAGTTCCGCACGCAAAGAAGGCCACTTAATGTGGCCTTCGTCTTGCGCAGGACTGTAGAGCAGG